>NZ_LR217707.1:300000-433720 GCF_900698905.1 Buchnera aphidicola (Cinara kochiana kochiana)
TGCTGGTTTGCCACCAATACCTACAGACATCATCGTTCTATTATGGATATTTCTTTTAATAGGAACATTAATAGTTCCATCATATTCAATACGGCCAATTACAATTGCATCATATTCTTTAATTACTTGACGTTGTTTAAATAAATTAATTAAATAATAATACGCAAAAATTGTCCGAGCTACAACTAATAAACCGGAAGTATTACGATCTAAGCGATGAACTATACCTGCTCTCGGTAACATAAAATTATTTTTATAATGAAAAATTAAAGCGTTTAATAATGTGCCTGAAGTATGCCCATAACCTAAATGAACAACTAAATTAAACGGTTTATTTAAAATAATTATTTCAGAATCTTCAAAAATAATATCTAAAAATATATTTTCTTTTTTTATTTCAATAAATTGAAAATCTTTTACTACATTAACTGAAATATAATCATTAAAAAAAATTTTTTTTTTGGAATAGTAACGATAACATTATTGACAGATACATATCCTAATAAAATCCATTTTTTTATACAAGAACGAGAAACTAAAGAAGTATTCTGAACTAAAATTTTATCTAATCTAGAATATTTTAATTTAGACAAAGAAACCAAAAAATTCAATTTAATCAAATTACACATACTATACTCACTAAATTATTATTTATTAAATAACATATAAAATATATTTATATTATTTTAACATAAAAACATGATAATATTATCATATAATAATTACTTATTATCTATTATTTCAATTAAAATTGAAAATTTTATATATATAAAATTATTTATATATATAAATCAATAAAAATGTCTTATATAAAATAATTATTTAATATCAAAATATAATTCATAGATACATACTATAATATGTCACAATCATATTATTTTATTCTATTTATATTTTATAGGCATACAAATATATGAAAACTGACAAAATTCGTACCTTATTTTTACAATTCTTTAAAGAAAAAAATCATAATATTATTCCAAGTAGCTCCTTAATTCCTAAAAAAGATAATACATTATTATTTACAAACGCGGGAATGAATCAATTTAAAGATATATATTTAGGATATAAAAAAAGCAGCACATCATCTTTTGCTAGCGCTCAGTATTGTATACGAACGGGAGGTAATCATGATGATTTAAAAAAAGTAGGTTATAAACCTTACCATCATACTCTATTTGAAATGCTAGGAAATTTTAGTTTTGGCGAATATTTTAAAGAAACTGCTATTACCTATGCATGGGAGTTTTTAACAGATAAAAAATGGCTTAATATACCTAAAAAAAAATTATGGGTTACATACTATTATCGTGATATTGAAACAAAAAAAATTTGGTTAAATATAATTAATATTAAACCTAATCATTTAATTACAATATATGATAAAAATAATACAGAATATAATTCTGATAATTTTTGGAGAATGGGAGATTCAGGTCCGTGCGGTCCGTGTACAGAAATTTTCTATGATCAACGATCATATTACAAAAAAATTGATATAGTTAAAGATTATCATCAATTTAAAAAATATTTTGTAGAAATTTGGAATTTAGTGTTTATGCAATTTAATCAAATTAAATCTAATAAACTAATCGATCTACCAACTCCATCAATAGATACAGGTATGGGATTAGAACGTATATCTGCAGTTTTACAAAAAGTTTCTTCAAGTTATCAAACAAATAACTTTACTCAACTAATGCAATCTATTAAAAAAAAATTATCAATCAAAAAAAATAATCATATTTCGTTAAGAATTATTACAGATCATATCCGTACATCTACTTGTCTAATTGCTGAAAATATAGTTCCCGGTAATGAAGGCAGAAATTATATTCTCAGAAAAATAATAAGACGCGCATTAAGTCATGGATATTTTATAGGTTTACATAAACCATTTTTTTATAAATTATCTAAATTTGTCATTAATAGTATGAAACAAATTAATATTGATTTTAATCTTCATAAAAAAATAGACATTATAAATAAAATATTATTTTATGAAGAAAAACAGTTTCACTACATATTAAAGATAGGATTAAATAAACTCCAAGAAGAAATTAAAAATCATAAAATATGTACAAAAAAAATATTTTATTTATATGAAACATTTGGTTTACCTATCGAAATAACCTTAGATATTTGTAAAAAAAACAAGATTTCAATTAATTTAAATAAAATAAATAAGTTAATAAAGTTAAAAACAAATAAAAAAAATAATAATAACGTTAAAATAATAAAAGATAATTCATATTTAACATTAATTACAAAAAAATCTATTTTTGATGGATATGATACATATATAAAAAAATCAAAAATTACTCAAATCATTTATAATAATAAAATTGTATCTCACTTATCTAAAAAAAATATAGGAATTTTAATATTAAATATTACACCTTTTTATAGCGAATCAAGCGGACAAATAGGAGATGTAGGAAAAATAATTAATAATAACGGAATATTTATTGTAGAAAATACAAAAAAAATTGGAAATTTTATTGTACATATAGGGCAAATGGAAAGAGGCATTTTAAATTTACATGATATAGTCACCGCAAAAATAAACATAAAAAAAAGAAAAAAAATACAATCCAATCATACATCCACTCATTTATTACATGCAGCACTAAATAAAGTTTTACAATCAGAAATAGTACAAAAAGGATCCTATATTGATGATAAATATCTAAGATTCGATTTTATTTATAACCATACCATCACTGAGCAAAATATCTATGAATTAGAAAAAATAATAAACAAAAAAATACAAAAAAATATATTAATCAATACTATTATTACACCTTTTAATAAAGCAAAAACATATAATGCTGTATACTTACATTCAAAAAAATATAAAAAAATAGTTCGTATGATTTGTATTAATAACTTTTCCATTGAATTATGTAATGGTACTCATCATAATACTACCGGTCAAATTGGATGTTTTAAAATTATTTCGCATAAAAACATCGGAAATTCAACAAAACGTATTACTGCAATAACCGGCTTACACGTTATAAACTATATAAATAAAAAAATAAAAAAAGAGAACAAGATAAAACGTCTATTTACAAATAGCCAAAATAATATTTATAAATCAATAAAAAAATCACTTAATGATATTTATAATATAAAAAAAGAAAATCTACAATTAATAAATCAAAATATTTTACAAATTTCCAAAAACCTGAGATCAACAGCATATACTATTAATAATATACATATTATTATTGAACCTTTATCTAATATAAAGCAAAAAATCCTTAGAAGTATATCCGATAATATTAAAAAAAAATTAAAACATGTAATTATTATATTAATCAGTAAAAATATTACAGTATTACAATTTTTAATTAATATTACAAAAAAAATAATCAAAGATATTAATGCATTAGATATTATGAAAATACTATTCTCTACATTATCCGGTCAAGGCGGCGGCAATAAATATCTGGTAGAAGGTAAATTAAACAATAATAAGTTTACTTCTAATAATATAAATACTATTAAACAAAAAATTATAAATAAAATCAAAAATAATATAAAAAAAAATAATGTTGTTATTTAAATTATAAAAATTTATTAAAAATATATACAAATATATTATATTATTTATATCTTCATATTTTAAAAAAAATAAATGTTTGTTTTAAAAAGGAATTAAAAGAATGCTTATTTTAACTCGTCGAATTGGCGAAACATTAATAATCGGCGATGAAATAACAATAACAATTTTAGGAATTAAAGGAAATCAAATTCGAGTAGGTATTGACGCTCCTAAAAAAATATCTGTACATAGAGAAGAAATCTACAAAAGAATTCAGTTAGAAAAAAAATTCACAAAAAAAAAATAAAAAATAAAATATTTACTGTATTTTGTTTATTAACAAAATACAGTATTAACAATACAATTGATTATTGATTGTAATATCATAATAATTACAATAAAAATTATTAATTTTTATTAAAAAAAATCTATTTGACTCTTTTTATAAAAATTAGTATTATATGTATTATATATAGGTGAGATGGCCGAGTGGTTTAAGGCGCTCCCCTGCTAAAGGAGTATGTACTAATCTGCATCGAGGGTTCAAATCCCTCTCTCACCACAATAATATTATTTATGCATCCGTAGCTTAGTTGGATAGAGCACTCGGCTACGAACCGAGAGGTTGAAGGTTCAAATCCTTCCGGATGCATAAATAATATTATTAATAATATGTTTATTAAAAATAAAAATTTAATTTGCATAAAAATAGTTAAATAATAATTATTACGACATAGGATTTTTATATTGTGTATGTCCCTAGAATTTATTGTAATCAATTAATAAAAATTAACACAATTATTCCATTAAAAAAAAATACTATTCATTATTGTATAAATGTTATAAGATTACAAGCAGGAGATTTAATTCATATATTTAATAATACAAATAATATATTTATATCCAAAATATTGGATATCAATAAAAACAATATTTTTATTAAAATAATTAAAAAAAAAAAAGAAAATAAAGAATCACCAACTAACATTCATTTAGGGCAATGTTACTCTAAAAGAATGAAATTTACGATAGAAAAATCGGTAGAATTAGGGATTAAATCAATCACCCCTATCATTATCAATAAACCATCCATTATAACTAAAATATCAAAAAAAATATGTTATTGGAACAAATTAATTATTTCTGCATGTATGCAGTCACAAAGAAATATTATTCCTAAATTAAACACACCATCTACAATATATCAATGGTGTAATTCTATACCTCAAAAATCTACTAAAATAATTTTCAATATAGATGCAAAAAAAAATATATGTGACGTTTCTAATAAATATAACAATATTTATATATTAATTGGATCTGAAAAAGGATTTAATAATAACGAAACAAAATATACAAAAGAAAAAAAATTTTTAAATGTAAAATTAGGACCTAGAATATTACGAACAGAAACAGCTAGTATTGTAGCCATTGCAGCACTACAAGTACATTTAGGAGATATATAAAATTTATTTTACTAAAAAAATTTATTTATTTAAAATATAATACTTAAAAGAACAATTTTTTATATTTATTCTTTATTTAAAGCAGTATCCATCATTTTATTTAACGCTAACATTCTAGATTTTATATGTTTTATACAATGAACAGATTTTTGTTTTTCTAATTCTAATTCATGACAAATATTTAAAGAAGTTATAAAAATTAATTGTTCTATATTATAAGCACCCGTTTTTTCTTTTAGTTCTTCTAAACGTTTATTCAAAACATCAGCTGCATAATATAACTCTGCAGAATTTTGATCGGGACAACTAACCCGTATAGAACGCCCTAAAAGCTCTACATCAATAGATGGTGATGACATAATTTATTCTCTTATAATAGTAAATTTTTAAAAAATCTATATAATAATAAAAATTATTATTAATATAGTCGTTTATTAATCAAAATGTTAAATAAAATTCAATATCAAGATATTATTTTTACTCCATCAATATAACTGACTAATAATAAATCTGCTTTTCTGTTACAAAATAATCCGACAGAAACTATACCCGGGATATTATTTATATGTTTCTCCAAATTAACAGGATTTTTAATACATAGATTGTATATATCAATAATATTATTACCATTATCTGTAATAAAATTTTTCCTATATTGCGGTATACCACCTAATTTTTTAATTTCTCTAGATACACTCCGTGTAGCCATAGGTATAACTTCAACTGGTATAGGGAAATTATCAAATTTAGGTATATATTTTGATTTATCAACTATACATAAAAATTTTTTAGAAACAGACGCAATAATTTTTTCTCTAGTAAGCGCTCCGCCACCTCCTTTTATCATTTCCATAGAATAATTAACTCGATCAGCGCTATCAATATAAATATCTAATGAATCTAGTGTATTAAGATCTATAACAGGAATATTATACGTGTTTAACCACTTTTCTGAAATACAAGAACTAGATACAGCTCCTTTAATATATCTTGAAATAGTTGACAATTCTTTAATAAAGAATTTTATTGTAGAGCCCGATCCAATTCCAATAATTGAATTTTTTGGAATATAATCTAATGCAGCTCTTGCTACAGATTTTTTTAACGCATCTAACATATATTCTCCATAATATATTAAAATTATTAAATAAAATATAGATATAATCGTAAAATAATCCGAAACTATAAATAAATGTTTCGATATACTAAATATATATTATTATAAATATTAATATTTAATGAATAATATTATTAATCCAATGATATTTTATCTGGGGTACCTGGATTCGAACCAGGGATGCCGGTATCAAAAACCGGTGCCGTAACCTCTTGGCTATACCCCAAAAAAATATATCTTTTAAAAATTTTAATTAATGAAGATTAATCGTACGGAAGGCGAGATTTGAACTCGCAAACCTTACAGTGCCAGAACCTAAATCTGGTGCGTCTACCATTTTCGCCACTTCCGCAAAAATAAACAAACAATCTCAATGGCTATAACGAGAATCGAACTCGTGACCTCAGCGTTATGAGTGCTGCGCTCTAACCAACTGAGCTACATAGCCGAATTATTAATTAAAATAATATTTATATAATAATTTTACACAAATATTTTTTTTTTACAATAAAAATTTATAAATAAACTATTTTTACTGTTAAAAATAATTTTTTTTTTAAAAAAACGTGATATTACAGTAAATTTTTAATAAAATATACATACTTTATATATAAACTTATTAAGGATATTTTAATAATGACAGATGTAAAAAATAATTTTATCAATAAAATAATAAACCGTTCAATATTAAGAAATCCTAATCGTAAAATAAGAACACGATTTCCTCCAGAACCTAATGGTTATTTACATATCGGACACGCGAAATCTATTTTCTTAAATTCTAATATTGCTAATAAGTATAACGGTACATGTAATCTTAGATTTGATGATACAAATCCTAAAAAAGAAAATATAAAATATATTAATGCAATCAAAAAAGATATAAAATGGTTAGGTTTTGAATGGTATAAAAATCCAAAATATACTTCAAATTATTTTCAACAACTATATCAGTATGCTATTCAATTAATTGAAAATAACTTAGCATATGTAGATGAACTAAATATAAAAGAAATAAAACAATATCGCGGAACATTAAAAAAAAAAGGAAAAAACAGTCCATTTAGAAATCGATCTATCGAAGAAAATTTAATATTATTTGAAAAAATGAAAAATGGAATATTTATAGAAGGGTCAATGTGTTTACGAGCAAAAATAAATATGAAATCTCCATACATTATTTTACGTGATCCTGTTTTGTACCGAATTATTTTTTCTGAACACCACCAAACAAAAAAAAAATGGTATATTTATCCAATGTATGATTTTGCCCATTGTATTGCAGATGCCTTAGAAGGAATTACACATTCTTTATGTACATTAGAATTTATAGATAATCGTCAATTATATATATGGATATTGAAAAAATTAAATTTTATCCAAAAACCTCCTAAACAATATGAATTTTCTAAACTAAATTTAGAAAATACCATTTTATCTAAAAGAAAAATACAACAACTAATAGACGCTAAATTAGTAAATGGATGGAATGATCCAAGACTACATACAATATCAGGCTTAAAAAGTAAAGGATATACAAAAAATTCTATAAAAATGTTTTGTCAAAAAATTGGCATTACCAAACAACAAAATATGATAGAATTATCCTTATTAGAATCTTGTATAAGAAAAGATCTAAATATGTCGTCTCCTAGACGAATGGCAGTAATTAATCCAATTAAATTGATTATTACAAATATTAATGAACATCATACAGAATATTTGCATGCTCCCAATCATCCTCATATAAAAAAAATGGGTACTAGAAAAATTCTATTTTCTAATGAAATATATATTGAAAAAGAAGATTTTTGTAAAAAACCAAATAAAGATTATAAAGGATTAATTTTAGGAGAAAAAGTTCGATTAAAATATTCTTATGTAATTCAAGCAAATAAAATTTTAAAAAATAAAAATAATAAAATATCATGTATTTTATGTACATGTGATTTAAACAAAAAAATTAAACAAAAATATAATATAATTCACTGGATATCTATAAAAAACTCTACTAAAGTTAAATTTAATTTATTTAATGTTTTATTTAAAAATAAAAATGCCGAACAAGAAAATAATATTATAGAAGCATATAATCATAACTCATGTATAATTAAAACAGGATATATTGAATCTATTATAAGTAGTGAAAAAATTAAACATGCCTATCAATTCGAAAGAATAGGGTATTTTATAAAAACAAAAAAAAAAAGTAAACATGATACAATCATATTCAATAGAATTGTTTCTTTAAAAAATAAATATAGAAAATTTTCTAAAATAAATTAACAAAATTAAAATTAAATAATTTTAAAAAAAATATAAATATTAATATTCATGCTTATGACAATCAATCTATAAAACAAGTAATTAAAATATACATATCTATATTTAAATAAATATATATCAAATATATTAATGACTCCCATTAATAATATTTTATACCTAAAAATAAAATATAATTATAAAAATTTTTTATAAAAAAGGATAAAAAATGTCAAAAATTAAAAAAATATTTGCTAGAGAAATATTAGATTCACGCGGTTATCCTACAGTTGAAGCTGAAGTTCATCTTAAAAGTGGACATATTGGGTTAGCCTCTTCTCCTTCCGGAGCATCTACAGGATCCAAAGAAGCATTAGAATTAAGAGATGGAGATAAAAATCGTTTTTCGGGAAAAGGAGTAAAAAAAGCAGTAAATTATATTAATAAAAATATTTCTAGAGCATTAATTAACAAAACATCTGATAATCAAAAAGAAATTGATAATTATATGATCCAATTAGATGGTACCCCAAATAAATCAAAATTTGGAGCTAATGCTATATTGGCTGTATCACTTGCGCTTGCAAAATCTGTTGCATTAGAAAAAAATATTCCGTTTTATTCTTATATTTCTCAACTGAATCAGTCTAATGAGAATTTTTCTATGCCACTTCCAATGATTAATATTATTAACGGTGGAATGCATGCTAATAATAGTATTGATATTCAAGAATTTATGATCCAACCTATAGGAGCTAAAAATATCAAACAAGCTATTCGAATGGGATCGGAAATTTTTCATACATTAGGAACTATTTTACAAGATAAAGGATATTCAACTTGTGTTGGAGACGAAGGAGGATATGCTCCAAATTTACACTCTAACGAAGCAGCATTATCTATGATTAGTTTAGCTGTAGAAAAATCTAATTATAAATTAGGAACAGATATTACATTCGCAATAGATTGTGCTGCATCAGAATTATTTGACAAACAAACCAAAAAATATAAATTAATACATGAAAATAAAGTATTTTCTTCACAAGAATTTACACACTATCTAGAAAAACTTACTTCTAAATATCCAATCTTATCTATAGAAGATGGACAACATGAGGATGATTGGGATGGTTTTATATATCAAACACATGTTTTAGGTAAAAAAATCCAATTAGTAGGTGATGATTTATTTGTTACAAATAAAAAAATTTTTAAATACGGAATTAAAAAAAAAATCGCTAATGCAATTTTAATAAAACTAAATCAAATAGGAACATTAACTGAAACATTAGAAACTATCCAGTTAGCTAAAAAATATAAATATTCTGTAATCATATCTCATCGATCTGGAGAAACAGAAGATACTAGTATTGCTGATTTATCAGTAGGAACATCTGCAGGACAAATAAAAACCGGATCTATGTGTAGATCAGATCGAACAGCAAAATATAATAGATTAATTAGAATAGAAGAATATTTAAAACAGGAAAATATCCCTTTAACAAATAATTTAAATACATTTACTAAAGATTAAGCAAATTAAAATTATTTAAAATATATAAAATCGTTCATTTGTAATTTTAATGGGGGAATTTACCCCTATTAAAAATTTTATTTATAAAAAAAATAATTATATTTTTAAATAAATAGATAATTAATATCTATAAATTTATCTTTATAATAAAATATTATTAATATATAAAACAGTTTATATATTAATATTAATAATAAAAATACTATAAATATGTATAATATTTAAAATATTATACATATAATATAAATAAATCAGGATATACATGGATAAAAAAACAATAATATTAATAGATGGACATTATTGTCTATATCAAACACATTTTTCATTTTTAAAATTAAAAAATAATAACGGAGAGCCTACTGGAGTAGTATATGGTTATATTAAAATATTTAATAAATTAACGAAAATATTCAATCCAAAAAAAATAATAACTATATTTGATACTCCAACACAAAATTTTAGACACAAACTATATACACAATATAAAAATAATAGACCACCAATACCTGAAAATTTAAAAAAACAAATACAACCATTACAAGAAATAATCAGAGCATTAGGTATACCTATCGTAAGTATAAATAACATCGAAGCTGATGATATAATAGGCACGTTATCAAAACAATTCAGTAAAAAAAAATATTATGTATTGATATATAGCGCTGATAAAGATTTAATTCAATTAATTAATAAACAAGTTTCTATTATTCCAGGAAATTTTAAAAAAGAAATATTAAACAAAAATAATGTATATAAAAAATATGGAATATCACCAACATCTATAGCAGATTTCTTAAGTTTAGTTGGAGATTCATCTGACAATATCCCTGGAGTACCCGGAATAGGAAAAAAAACTGCTATGATTCTTTTAAAACACTTTGTTAGTATTAAAGATATATACAATAATATCGAAAAAATTTATGATTTACCTATTAAAAACATAAAAAATATTACAAATAAATTAAAAGAAAATAAAAAAATAGCTTTTTTATCATATCATTTAACAAAAATTAATAAAAATATTTTAATAGATAATTTTATTACTACAATTAAATATTATCCAGCAAATATACCGCTATTATTACAAAAATTTAAATATTATCAATTTAACCAATATATTGAAAATATATATAATAATCAATTCCCCATCATTAATATGTACAAAAAAAAAAAAAATCATAATAAATGTATTGAAATTATTAATTTAAATGTTCTTTCAGAACTAATAAAACAAATAATTAAAAAAAAAATATTTTCTATAGCTATGTTCACGGCTACTGTAAACAAAAAAAATAATATTTTTTCTATGTCTATTTCTACTAAAAATCATACAACATGGTGGTATGTTTCTAATCAAAAAAAATCTAATACTAAAAGTATTAATAAAATTATAATTCTAAATACTATTAAATCTATTTTAGAAGACGAAAAATACCGCAAGATAGGTACAAATTTAAAAAATATATTTCATTTATTAAAAAAATTTAATATTACATTAAATGGAATGTATTTCGATACATCAATCGCATGTTATAATTATAAACTAAGTAATACATATAAAAACTATCAAAAATATCTTATTAATACACATCCTATAAAATATACAAGTTATAATTTAGAAAAATTAATTCATAATATTACTCAAGAATCTTTAATGTCATTAAAAATATATTTAAAGACTAAAGATTATTTCAGTATAAAAGATAAAAAAAAAATCTTTTATTCTATTGATATGCCATTATTACAAGTGTTATCAACTATGGAAAATAATGGTGTTTTAAAAAAAAAAAAAATATTAAAAAAACAAAAAAAAAAAACTATAAAAACATTAAATAAATTAAAAAAAAAAATATATTATATAACTCAAGAAAAATTTAATATTAAATCTAATAAACAAATACAATATATACTATTTAAGAAATATAATTTTCCACATATTCAAAAAACAAAAAGTGGTAATATTTCTACTAATGAAAAAGTTCTTTTGGAATTATCTAAAATTCATAAATTACCAAAAATTATTTTACAATATAGAATTCTAAGCAAATTAAAAAATACTTATTTAACAAAATTAATTCAATTAATAAACAAAAAAACAAATAAAATTCATACTACATATCACCAAACATCTACTTCAACTGGGAGATTATCTTCTAGAAACCCTAATTTACAAAATATTCCCATTAAAACTAAATTAGGAAGAAAAATTAGAATAGCATTTATTGTAAAAAAAAAATGGTTATTATTAACTGCAGATTATTCTCAAATTGAATTAAGGATAATGGCGCATTATTCGCAAGACAAAAAAATGATACAAGATTTGTCATTTGATCAAGATATACATCTTGAAACAGCTAAACATATTTTTAAAATAAAATCTGAACAAATAAAATCTTATCATAGAAATATTGCTAAAGTTATAAACTTTTCTATATTATACGGAATTAGTCCATTTGGACTATCTCAACAATTAAATATTTCTATATTAGAAGCTAGCGAATATATTAAGAATTATTTTTTAACATATAGAAAAATAAAAAAATATATAAAATATATTTATCATATTGCAAAGAAAAATAAATATATAACTACTTTGTTTGGAAGAAATATATATATACCTGATATTAATTCAACTAATAAAACAGTAAAAAACTACGCAAAACGTTTTTGTATAAATTCAATTATCCAAAATACTGCTTCAGATATTATCAAAACATCTATGATTAAATTACATACTATATTTAAAAAAAATTTTCGTAATGATGCAAAAATAATTATGCATATACATGATGAATTAATATTTGAAATAAAAGAAGAAAAAAAAAAACCATTAATACATTTAATTAAACATTATATGGAAAATAGCACAAAACTAATAACACCTTTATATATTTCTATTAAAATAGGAAAAAATTGGAAAGAACTAAAATCATACACGTTAAATACATCTATATAATTTGTACCATTTATATAATTGATTTTGTATAAAAAAAATATCCGATTTTTTAAATTTAGAAAAACTACATACAACAATATTAGGATTAAATTTCAATAAAATATTATTTATGTATAATAACTTTATAGCTAATTTTTGTCTAGAAACTTTATCGCTTTTTGTTAACACTAATAAAATAGGAAATAATTTATATTTTAATGCTTTTAAAATCATTGAATCTAATGGTTTAAGAGCAACACGAATGTCAGATATTATAACAACACCGTATAAGCATTTTCTATTTTTTAAATAAAATAATAAACTTTTGTGAAGTACTGTATTAGTTAAATGATCTATTTTAGAATATCCATATCCTGGAAAATCTAATAATCTAAAATCTGATAAAACACTAAAAAAATTTATTGTTCTTGTTCTGCCAGGTAATTTGCTAACTCGTGCTAATTTTTTATTATTGGTAATACAATTAAGTATACTAGATTTTCCGGAATTAGAGTATCCTAAAAACGCAACTTCCATTCCAAAAAATTCTTTTAATTTAACGGAATTAACAATACTTTTTACAAAAAATGTTTTATTAAATTTTATACTATTCAAATAGATATTTTCCTTGTTAATAAATAAAACTAATTAATAATAATTAATTTCAAAAAAATGATTTATGTCTTAAAAAATATTGTAAAATATAAATATAATTATACACTAAAAATATTAATGTTTAAATTTTATATATAAATTTTTTAAATGTACTAAAATCATAATTTTTATAAAAACATTTAATATTTCATTATTAATAAATATAAATTTATTTATATATTAAATAAATTATGTTCAATATATAAAATATTTTATCAAATAATTATTTATTTAATAAAAATAATATTTATTATTAAATAAAATTTAATATACATTACAATAAACTTTTAAAAATAAAACTGGTATTCATATGAATAAAATGATTAGAAATATTGCCATAATTGCTCATGTTGATCATGGGAAAACAACATTACTAGATCAATTATTACAACAATCCGGTACATTTCAACAACATGAAGAAAAAATAGATAGAATTATGGACTCTAATGAATTAGAAAAAGAAAGAGGCATTACTATATTATCCAAACATACTTCTATAAAATGGAAAAATTATCATATCAATATTATCGATACCCCAGGTCATGCAGATTTTGGAGGGGAAGTAGAAAGAATATTATCTATGGTAGATTCCGTATTATTGGTTGTAGATGCGTTCGAAGGCCCAATGCCCCAAACACGTTATGTTACTAAAAAATCATTTTTATATAAAATAAAACCAATTATTATAATTAATAAAATGGATAGACCTACTATTAGACCAGACTGGGTTATTAATCAAATATTTGATTTATTTGTTGATTTATCAGCTAATGATGACCAGTTAGATTTTCCTGTTATATATACATCAGCTTTGCTAGGTCATTCCGGTTATCATCCTGATAAAATGCACGATAATATGATTCCATTATTAAACGCAATAATAGAATATACACCTACACCAAATATATCATCAAAAAATTTTCTTCAAATACAGATATCTCAATTAGATTTTAATAATTATTTTGGAATGATTGGAATTGGAAAAATACAACAAGGACAATTAAAAACAAATCAAACAGTTTCAGTTTTAAGAAACAAAAAAAAGATTTATACAGGAAAAATAAATAATATTCTTAAATTTTATGGTTTAAAACAAAAAAAAATAGAAATTGCATATACTGGTGATATAATTGCAATTACAGGTTTAAATGATATTCAGATATCAGATACTATTTGTGATCCTGAATTTTTACACCCTTTACCTAATCTAGAAATAGATGAACCAACAGTAAACATGCTATTTTGTGTAAATCAATCACCTTTTTGTGGTAAAGAAGGAAAATATATAACTTCTCGTCAAATTCTAGAACGACTAAAAAAAGAAACTATTCGAAATATTTCTTTAAAAGTAGAAGAAACAAAAAATTCAAATATCTTTTCTGTTTCAGGAAGGGGAGAATTACATTTATCTATTTTACTTGAACAGTTAAGAAGAGAAAATTTTGAAGTAGAAGTTTCAAGACCTAAAGTAATTTTTAAAGAAAAAAATAATGTTTTAACTGAACCTTTTGAAATAGTATTATTAGATATTGAAAAAAAACATCAAGGCCAATTAATACAGAAGTTAGGTGAATTAAGGGGCGAAATACAAAGTATTATATCAAACGAATATAATAGAATTCAAATTGAATGCATATTATCTAGTAGGTCTCTAATTGGATTTAGATCTGAATTTATGAACATTACCTCTGGTAGCGGTACTTTTTTTTCTTCTATTAGTCATTATGGTGCAGTTCAAAAAAATCAATTTGGACAAAGAAAAAACGGAGTTCTTATTTCAAAAAAAACTGGTACCGCTGTATCTTTTTCCATTCATAACTTACAAAATCGCGGCAAAATGTTCATACAACATGGTGAAAAAGTATACGAAGGTCAAATAGTAGGAATACACAATAGATCTAATGACCTAACTGTTAACTGCTTAATTGGTAAAAAATTAACCAATATGCGTGCTTCTGGAACCGATGAAGCCATTACTTTAATTACACCAATTAAAATTACTCTAGAATATGCTCTTAATTTTGTAAATGATGATGAATTAATTGAAGTAACGCCTTATTCAATACGATTTAGAAAAATACACTTAACAGAAAGCGATAGAAAAAAATTTAAAAAAAAATAATAGTTTTATCCGAAAAAATTTTTATAAAAATTATTATTGTGATAATTACGAAAGAGAATCTTTATTTTATAAAAAAAGATTCTTTTTATAATATATATTTCAAATCAAGTATTTCAATAAATGACACATTAATGTAAAATCGATTTTTACATAAAATTAAAAATATTAAAATAAATTACTAAATTTTCAATATTCATTAATATTATCTTATTTCGTATATATTAAAACACAAAAATAATTTTATATAATATAATTAAATCACATTATTTTTAATACTCTAACATTCAAATATTCTAAATTTAATATCTGGATCAGATGATAAAAAGAAAATATTTTTATACTTAAAAAATCTTTTCTTCATGCGAATTTGTAATAATATTTTTTTATCAAATATAGGAACCCATGCTAATATTATTCCAACATGATATACATTTCCTGTTTGATTATCAAAATAATCAATATTTTCAGAAATTTTAAGATTATATAAACAATTTTCACCTATTAAAGAACAAACAATAAACTGATTTATTTTTTTATTTTCATATTTACATAATATTTCCTGACCATAATAACAACCTTTATTAAAATCAATTGCATTCCATTCTTTTAAACCTAATGATTGCAATATAAATCGACCGGATATTTCATTATCAATAATCGGAAAATAAGATTCAATATCTAACCCTAACCACTGTTTGCTATCCCTATATATAGCGTGTTGTTTTATAAATTTTAAAAAACTAAATAATTCACTCTTATGTATAATTATTAAAAATCTATTAATAGGTTTATTAATTTTTAAAATAATTGTTTTTTTTGAAATAATTAATGATTGATTTTTATTAAATTTTTTCAAAAAAAATCTTTCTATAATCAATAAACTATCTGGTCCCAATAAACCAAATATTACGAAATTTATTTCTTTAGAAATATCTATTTTAGAAAATAAAGAATATTTTTTTAATTCATATATATGTTTTTTATATACTGAAGACCGTATAATATATAAATAACAATCATAATATTTAAATATAAAAAAAGAAGTCCATACTTTTCCGTTAATATTACAGTGAGCACCAACCTTATATTGATGTTTGCTAATTACATTCATATCTATTGTAAATTGATTATTTAAATATTCTTTTCTATCTATTCCTGTAATATTTATTAAAGACCAACTATCCAATTCCATAAATATATTATAGAATAAATTTTTACTCAGATAAATTATAGTATTGTCTATCTCATTATTTTTCATAAAATTATATATACCTTAAAATAAATATGAAATATATTTATATTAAATAATTGTTTATTATAATAAAAATATTGATGTTTGTAAAAAATATAATTATATTATAAAAACATATACTAAATACTATATAAAATATCATAAAAATAATATTTTAAAAATAATATAATATTTAAACATTACTTTATTAATAAAAATGATAAAAAATACACGTAAAGATGAAAAAATGTTAGATTTACTAATATTAAATAAAAAAATAAAAAAATTAAAAAATAAAATATTTTTATTAAAAAAAAATACTAATTTTGTACATAATAGTAAAAAAATTCAATCTATTGATATAAAAATAAAAACTTTAACATCCCATAATAACTCTAAATTAATATCAAGATTATATAAACAAAAAAACTTTTTATCTCAAGAAAAAAATACAATAAAAATATTAATAAATAGACTCTATGATATAGAATACTGGATTAAATTATTTAATAAAGAACAAGATCTAGAAATATTAAAAGAAATAAATACACAATATCAAAAATTAACAAAAAAATTACATAAATTAGAAATTTATACTATGTTTAATAATAAACATGATAAAAATAATTGTTATATAGACATACAGTCTGGTTCAGGAGGAATAGAATCACAAGATTGGACAAAAATGTTATTAAAAATGTATTTAAAATATTCATTGAATAAAAAATTTAAAACAAATATCATAACAAAATCAACAGGAGAAATTGGAGGAATAAAATCTATTACATTAAAAATTAAAGGTAACTTTGCATTTGGTTGGTTTCGTACAGAAACAGGAATACACAGATTAGTTCGCAAGAGCCCATTTAACGCAAGTAATAGGCGACATACATCGTTCAGCTCAGTATTTGTATATCCTGAATTAAATAATGATATCAATATAAATATTGAATCAAAAAATTTAAGAATTGATGTCTATCGAGCATCAGGAGCTGGAGGTCAGCATGTGAACCGAACAGAATCCGCAGTACGTATTACACATATACCTTCAGGTATAGTAACACAATGTCAAAATAATCGTTCTCAACATAAAAATAAAAGTACAGCTATAAAACAATTAAAAGCAAAATTGTATAAACTAGAAATAAATAAAAAAAAAATAGAAAAAAAAATCATTAATCAAAATAAACTAGATATTGGTTGGGGAAACCAAATTCGTTCATATATATTAGATGACTCTAGAATAAAAGATATTAGAACAAAAATAGAAAGAAACGATATACACAATGTTTTAAATGGTGATTTAAACCAATTTATCGAAACAAGCTTAAAAATGGGATTATAAAAATAAAAATGCCAAAAATTATTCCGTATATAAAAAAAAAAAATGAAATTAATACAAGAAAAAATAAATTATTACAATTACGTAAATTAGGTTTTAATTTTCCTAATACATTTAATTATACAAATAAAATTCAAGAAATATTGAATACATATAAAAATCATACTAAATATGATCTCAATCAATTAGATCGCATAGTGAAAATTTCAGGAAGAATCATAAAAAAGAGAATTTTAGGGAAAGCTACTTTTTTGGTAATAACAAATAATAATTATGAAATTCAAATATATATAAAAAGTAATCTATTTACAGAAAGTTATTATTTTACTTATATAATAGAATTAGATTTAGGAGATATAATTGGAGTCAAAGGAACCATATTTAAAACAAATACATTAGAATTATCTATTTATTGCCAAAAAATATACTTACTAACTAAATCTTTACGGTCATTACCAGATAAATATCAGGGTTTAAAAAATCAAGAAATCAAATATAGAAAAAGATACTTAGATCTTATCTCTAATACTAATTCTATAAAAATATTTAAAAAAAGATCAATAATTATCTCCAATATTCGTTCTTTTATGAAAAAAAAAGATTTTTTAGAAGTTGAAACACCTATGATGCATCCAATTCCTGGAGGCGCCAATGCAAAACCGTTTACTACCTATCATAATTCTTTGTCAGAAACAATGTATTTAAGAGTCGCTCCCGAACTATATTTGAAAAGATTAATTATTGGAGGATTTGATAAAATTTTTGAAATAAATCGAAATTTTAGGAACGAAGGTTTGTCTACCCAACATAATCCTGAATTTACTATGATGGAAATTTATGATGCTTATAGCAATTATATAGATATGATGTCTCTTTTAGAAGACTTATTTATTTTTTTAATAAAAAAAAATTTTAATTCACATACTATCAAATATGATAACTATCAATTAAATTTTAAAAAACCAATTAAAAAAATGACTATGATTGAAGCAATCTTAAAATTTAATAAAAATATTCAACCATCTGACCTTAATACCGTTGAAAATGCTAAAAAAATAGCAAAAAAACTTTATTTAGATACTAAATTATCTAATTCTCTTGGAGAAATAATTTATTTAATTTTTGAAAAAAAAACAGAAAAAAAAATTATTAATCCTACATTTATAACTGAATATCCAATTGAAATTTCTCCCTTAGCTAGAACAAATACAACAAATAAAAAAATAACAGAACGATTTGAATTTTTTATAGCTGGATATGAAATAGCTAATGGTTTTTCTGAACTAAATGATCCTGAGGAACAAAAAAAACGATTTAAATTACAATTAGCTCAAAAAAAATATACAAATATTTCAAAAAATTTTTACTACGACGAGGATTATATTACCGCCCTAGAGCATGGACTACCGCCCACATCTGGTTTAGGTATAGGTATTGATAGATTAATCATGATATTAACAAATCAAAAAAGTATTAAAGATGTTATACTTTTTCCGATTTTAAAAAAAAAACAATAATATTAAAAAATACTATTATATAGTAAATCTAAAATAAAAAAATATAAAAATAAAAAATTATCTTTAAATATATATAAAATATATATAAAAAAATAAGTTAATATCAATAAAATTATTAACAAATAATATTTCTCATTAAAAACTATAAACTAATACTTATGGAAAATACAAATGTGTAATATACCAAATATACAAAAAAAAATGTTAACACACAACAATATTATGTATTTAATCAAAAAATATAAAACTCCTATATGGGTTTATAATGCCAATATAATCATCAAACAAATAAAAAAATTAGAAAAATTTGATATTATTCGTTTTGCACAAAAATCTTGTTCCAATATACATATTTTAAAACTAATGAAAAAAAATAATGTTAAAATTGATGCTGTTTCATTAGGAGAAATAAAAAGAGCTATTATAGCAGGATTTAAACCAAATAATAACGATATAGTATTTACATCAGATATTTTAGAAAATAAAGTTCTTAGAGAAGTAATTCAAAAAAAAATTCCAGTAAATGCTGGATCAGTAGATATGTTAAAAAAAATAGGAAAAGTATCTCCAGGTCACTCTGTTTGGATTAGAATTAATCCTAAATTCGGTAATGGACATCATATAAAAACTAATACCGGAGGTGATACCAGCAAACATGGAATCTGGAACCCTATAGAAGCATTATCAATTATTAATCAATATAATTTAAATCTTATTGGATTGCATATGCATATTGGATCTGGAGTTAATACAGAAAATCTATATCAAGTTTGTAAATCTATGAAAAAAAATGCTATTCAGTTAAATAAAAAAATAAAATTTATATCTGCGGGAGGTGGATTAAAAATTCCTTATTCAGACCAAGATAAAGAAACAGATATAGAAAATTACTACAATAAATGGAATCATACAAAAAAAATAATCTCTTCTACTTTAAAATGTCCTATTAAATTAGAAATTGAACCAGGTCGATTTTTAGTAGGTCAATCCGGGATATTAATTGCTAAAGTATATACTGTAAAAAATATGGGAAATAATACATTTGTACTAATAAACTCAGGATTTAATGATTTAATAAGACCCACTTTATATGGTAGCTATCACAAAATATCAGTAATGTACCAAAACATAAAAAATAAAAATAATATACCTATGATCAAAAGTATTATTGCTGGACCATTATGTGAATCAGGAGACGTGTTTACAGTAAAAGAAACAGGCATTATATTTCCTAGAATTCTTCCTCAAGTTAGTCCTGGAGACTATATTATTATTCATGATACTGGTGCTTATGGAGCCTCTATGTCATCCAATTATAATAGTAGACCTTTTATTCCAGAGATTTTATATATAAAAGAAAAATTTAAATTAATTAGACGACGCCAAACTATACAAGAAATGTTATCGCTGGAAACATCTATATAAAAAATAACCAATAAATTATCCATAAACAAACTAATTAAATTTTTTATATAAATTATTAAAAATAATGATATTATATTATAATAATAAAAATTAAAATATATTAAAAATAAAATAATTGGTTAAATATAAATATTACTTATGAATATCAATATAATTAAAAAAAAAATATATATAAAAACATGGGGTTGTCAGATGAATGACCATGACTCTTCCATTATTGCTAATATATTAACTAAAAATAATAATTATGTTATTACAAAAATACCAGAAAAATCTGATATTTTAATTTTAAATACATGCTCCATCAGAGAAAAAGCTCAAGAAAAATTATTTCATCAATTAGGACGTTGGAGAAAAATAAAGCAAAAAAAATCTAGTGTATTAATAGCAGTTGGCGGATGCGTAGCTGCTCAAGAAGGAAAAAAAATTTACAAACGCGCTAAATTTGTTGATATTATTTTTGGACCTCAAACTTTACATAAACTACCTAAATTAATTCAGAAATCTTATAAAAATAAAACTTTAATAATTGATATAGAAACACAATCATTAAAAAAATTTAATTATTCCATTAATACGAAAATAAATAAAAAATTTACTTCATTCGTTACCATTATAGAAGGATGCAATAAATATTGTTCTTTCTGCATTGTACCTTATACAAGAGGTGCAGAAGTTAGTAGGAATCAAATAGATATATTATCAGAAATTAAACAACTAGCTAAAATTGGTGTGCGAGAAATAATTTTGTTAGGACAAAATGTAAATGCATATTGTACAGATGATATCATTAATAAAAAAAAATATAGATTTTCAGATTTATTATATTCTATATCAGAAATCCCGAAAATTGATAGAATCAGATATATTACCAGTCACCCAATGGAATTTAGTGATGATATTATAGAAGCTTACAGATATATTCCACAATTAACGAATTTTTTACATTTACCCGTACAAAGCGGATCAAATAAGATTTTAAAATTAATGAAAAGAGGTTATTCAGTAGAAGATTACGAAAATATAGTTTATAAACTAAAATCTATTCGACCTACAATTAGTATAAGTTCTGATTTCATTATCGGTTTTCCTGGAGAAACTCATCATGATTTTCAGCAAACACTACAATTGATTTCAAAAATTAATTTTGATACAAGTTATAGCTTTATATATTCTAAAAGACCAGGTACACGAGCCTCTAAATTAATAGATAATACTCCAATAGAAGAAAAAAAAAATCGACTATTTATACTACAAAAAAAAATTGCACAACAATCTTTTCAGTGGAGAAGAAGAATGTTGGGTACAACTCAATCCGTATTAGTAGAAGGATACACAAAAAATAATACTCAAAATTTATATGGAAGAACAGAAAATAATAGAATTATTTTTTTTAAAGGAAACAGTGAATTAATTGGACAATTTGTATCATTAAAAATAACAGATATCAATTATCATACATATTTAAAAGGACATATTAATTAAAAATTAATAAAATTAAAATAAACAAAATCAACTATAATTTATACAAATAAACTGATTAAAAAAATATGAAAATATATATACAAGTTATATGTAAAAAAAAATATTTTTTCCCAAAAAACAATTTTTTTTATCATGGTTGAAAAAAATATTTTTTTCAAAAAAAATAGAAATTACAATTAGATTAGTAGATATAAAAGAAATAACATACTTAAATAAAAAATATAGAAGAAAAAACATACCCACAAATGTATTATCGTTTCCATCTACAGAAAACATCAATATAAAACATAAATTTTATAATTATATAGGGGATATTATTTTATGTCCAAATTATATTAATAAAGAAGCTTTATTGCTAAAAAAAGATAGACTAGAACATTGGGCGCATATGGTCATTCATTCTACACTACATTTATTACATTATACACATAACAATAAAAAATCAAGAAACAAAATGCAAAATATTGAAAAAGAAATAATGATAAAACTAGGATTTCGTAATCCATATAAATATCACATATAAATTAAAATTAAATATTAAGTTTAATTATATTTATTAATACAATTATGTACACATAGTATCTTTGTTAATGTAATTTATACACAAATATATTAATATATATTTTTATATAAAATATAAAGATATAAATTTAATAAAAAATTATATTAAAAATTTGATATATTAGTATATATACAAAATTATATTATATATAAATCAATATCCAAAATAAATTTATAATTTATTTAATCATTCAAAAATTTATATAAAAATATTTTTTTAAAAATTTAAAAATTAAATTTATTGATAGGAAAATATGGAAGATATTAGTTATAATCCAAAAAAAATAGAATCTGTTGTTCAAAAGCACTGGATAAAAAATAAAACATTTTCTGTAATTGAAGATAAAACGAAAAAAAAATTTTATTGTCTACCTATGATTCCATATCCATCAGGTAAATTGCATATGGGTCACGTTCGCAATTATACAATCAGTGATGTAATTTCACGTTATCAAAGAATGTTAGGAAAAAACGTATTACAGCCAATTGGTTGGGATGCTTTTGGTTTACCGGCCGAAGAAACAGCTATCAAAAAAGGTATTTCACCCCATAAATGGACGCTAAAAAATATTTCCATTATGAAAAAACAACTACAATCACTTGGATTCAGTTATGATTGGAGTAGAGAAATTACTACATGCCAACCTAAATATTATCGCTGGGAACAATCATTTTTTATAAAATTATTCAAAAAAAATCTCGTTTATAAAAAAAAAACTGTAGTAAATTGGTGTAGTGTTGATAATACTGTTCTTGCTAATGAACAAGCTCAAAATGGTCAATGTTGGAGATGCGGATCTAAAATTACGTTTAAAAAAATATCACAGTGGTTTATTAAAATCACCGCATATGCTGAAGAATTACTACAAGATCTAAAATTATTAAACCAATGGCCTAAAGAAGTAATTACTATGCAGAAAAACTGGATAGGAAAATCCGAAGGTATTAAAATAAAATGTAAAATAGAAGATAAAAATTATTTTTTAAACATATATACGACAAAACCTGAAACTATAATGGGTATAACTTTTTTTGCTATATCTATACATCATCCATTAATTTCTACTATTATTAAAAATAATAGTCAAATTAATCAATTTTTAAAAAAAAATATAGACCTTTTCAATACTGATTTTAAAAATAGCAATAATTTATTTGGTATTAATACAAATTTATTGGTATCACATCCTATTACTCACAAAAAAATACCATTATGGATAACAAATTACGTACGACATGATTATGCTACTGGAGCAATTATGGCGGTACCAGGTCATAATAAAATAGATTATTCTTTTGCTAAAATCTATAATATTCCAATTAAATTAATATTTTCTAATATTAATAATAAAAATATAGAAAAAAAAATAATTTTAATAAATTCTTCAAAATTTAATAATTTATCGATAAAACAAGCTCGTAAAAAAATTACCAAAACACTTATTAAAAAAAAAATAGCTAAATTATATAAATATTATAAAATAAAAGATTGGTGTATCTCTCGACAAAGATATTGGGGTACTCCTATTCCTATGATTATTAATCACAAAAATAATATATTACCAGTTCCAGAAACAGAGTTACCAGTTATATTACCCAAATATATACATCAAGATAAATATACACAATCACTAAAGTCATATAATAAATGGCTAAAAACAAAAATATATGGAGAAAAAGTAACCAGAGAAAGTGATACATTTGATACTTTTATGGAATCTTCTTGGTATTATGCGCGATATACTAATACCAATTTTGATACAGATATTTTAGATACTAAATCTACTAAATATTGGTTACCTGTAGACCAGTATATTGGAGGGATTGAACATGCAGTGATGCATTTAATATATTTTAGATTTTATCACAAGTTATTACGTGATTTTGGATACGTTAATTCCCCAGAGCCAGTAAAAAAACTAACCTGTCAGGGTATGGTAATAATAGATTCATTTTATATACAAAACGATGATGGAAGTAAAAAATGGTTATCGCCATCTAAACTAGATATTGATCGAAATAAAAATGGTAAGATTATAAAGATCTCAAAAAAAAATTGTTTACATAAAATTATATATGCTGGTAAAATAAAAATGTCAAAATCTAAAAATAATGGAATTGATCCTCACTTAATTGTTAATCAATATGGTGCTGATACATTACGATTATTTTTAATGTTTGCTGCACCTATACATAAATCACTGGAATGGAATTCCAGCAGCATAATAGGAATGCATAGATTTTTAAAAAAAATATGGACCTTCGTATATACCAATAAAATTAAAAATATCAAAAATTCATCTAATGATATTCTATATAATCAAAAAAATATAAAATATAAATTAAATGATACTATCATTCATGTTACTAATAACATTAAAAACGATAATTCATTCAATACAGCTATTGCGCATATCATGAAATTTTTTAATTATATTGAAGATATGTACAATAAAAATAAAATAAATTATAAAAACTTAAAAAAATCTTTAGAAAGTATTATTAAAATGTTATATCCGTTTACACCACACATTTGTTTTATATTGTGGAAAAAAATAAATGGAAAAAAATATTGTATTGATACCGAAAAATGGCCGTCCATTAATAATAATCTTACTATAAAAAAAACTTCAATAGTTGTTGTACAAATCCATGGAAAAAAAAGAAATATTATTAATATTAAAAATAATTTATCAAAACAGGATGTTATCAACATAATAATAACTAAAAAAGAAATAAAAAAACATTTTTATAATAAAACTATTAAAAAGGTGATTTATATACCCAATAAAGTTATTAACTTTATTTTAGAGACAAATAAAAAATAATATCATGATTATAGATACTATTAATTTAAAAAAATATATATATAAAAATAAAATTTTAACATATATAATATTAGAATCTGAATATATTTTTATAAAAGAAAATAAAGAAATTATTTTTAATTATATTAAAAAAAAAAAAAAAAATCAAAAAAATTAATATAACAATATCTAATAATAATGATTGGAAAAATGTTTTTAATCAATTAAAACAACAAAATTTATTTTCTACAATACAATTATTAAATATAACTATATATGATTCTATTTTGTCTAAAGATTTACAAAATAATTTAAATCGAATAAAGCATTATTCTAATAATAAAGATATAAAAATTTTTAATTTTCCTCATCTCAATAATATTAAATCATATAATCATTTTTTTTCTTGTTATACTAAAAATTTAGGAGTAATAATAAATAATTCATTTTCATACACAAAAAACATACATCAATGGATTCATAATAAAATTAAAAAAAATAATATTAATATTAATTCATCTGCAAAAAATTTTTTATTAATAAATAGCCCCATAAATATAAGCTTATTTTCAAATTTAATAGAAAATATAATATTTTTATATCCAAATACTATAATTACATTAAATATTTTATATAATTATTTTAAAAAAATTCAAATATTTGATTATTATGACTGGATTAAATCAATTGTAGTTACTAATAAAATTCATGCACTTAAAATTTTATTAAAACTAAAAAAACAAAAATATGATTTTAATATTCTAATAAATGCTTATAAAACATTAATTTATATAATTTTATTATATAAAAAAAAATTTTTTATACCAAATAACTATAAAAATTTTATTATTTATAAAAAGAAAATAATGCAATTATCATTATTTTCTTTAATAAAAAAAAATAATATTAAAATAATCTTATTAGCATTAAAAATATTAAAAAAAATTGAATTATGCGTACATCATAATCAAATAGAAATTATTTGGATGCATCTAAAAACACTATCAATTATTTTAGATTAATATATTTTATATATATAAAAAATTATAAATATTTTATTTTTAATAAAACTATATACATGAGAAATATATCATGAAATATACATTAAATTTATTAGGATTACGATGTCCAGAAGTAATCATGACATTACGAAAAACTGCAAGAAAACTAAAAAAAGGACAAAAAATTTTTTTATTAACAGATGATAAATTTAGTAATAAAGATATTATTTTGTTTTGTAGATTTATGAAACATAGATTATTATCTATGTCATCCGATAAAATTCCATATACATATTTAATTGAAATTAAAACAAAATAAATAAAAATAATAATAATAATAAAATTTATTGATTTATTAATATATTTAAAATACGGCGTAACGGTTCAGCTGCTCCCCATAATAATTGATCTCCTACAGAAAATACAGATAAATATTTTTTTCCAATATTTAACTTTTTAATACGACCAATAGGAATATTTAATGTACCAGTGACTTGTAATGGATTTAATTCATTCATTGTAGAATCAAAGTTATTATCTACAACTTGTACCCATGAATTATGTGAAGAAAGTAAAGATTTAATTGATTCTACAGAAATATCATGGCGTAATTTTATCGTAAAAGATTGACTATGACACCGTAAGGAAGGCACTCTAACGCATACTCCATCAATAAGAATATTCTTTTTAGAATTTAATATTTTATTAGTTTCCACAGTACCTTTCCATTCTTCCCTGGTTTGACCATTATTCATAGATGTATCAATCCATGGAAATAAATTTCCTAATAACGGTCCTTTTAATTTCGTATTAGAATAATTAATCTTATTTAGCGAAGAAGTAAATATTTTTTCTATTTCTAGTATAGATTTTTTTGATGATAAATATACAGAAATATCTTTATAGACATAACCTATTTGTTTTAATAACTCTAACATACTCTGAGAGCCACTACCCGAAACAGATTGATATGTAGATACAGAAATCCATTTAATAAGATCTTGCGCAAATAAACCCCCTAAAGCCATTAACATCAAACTAACTGTACAATTTCCGCCAACAAATGTTTTAATACCTTTCTCTATACCCAATTGAATATCATTAAAATTAATTGGATCTAACACAATAATTGATTTCTTATCCATTCTCAAATAAGAAGATGCATCAATCCAATAACCTTTCCACCCAATATCTTGTAATTTTGTATAAATTTTTTTAGTATATTTTTCTCCCTGACATGAAATAATGATATCTAATGTAGTTAAATATTCAATATTATATGCATCTTCTAAACGTGAAGAAACTCGGTTCAATACGTTTGGCGGCATACCATATATCTGTGATGTAGTAAAAAATACTGAATTAAAATTTAAAAAGTCATTATTTTTCTGTAAACGATCCAATAAAACTGATCCTACCATTCCCCTCCACCCAACAAAACCTACTAATTTTTTCATAATAATAATTCTCAATATTAAAATAAACATAATAAATATTAAATATAATCTATTGATATCACTAAATCAAATATTTAATATTATATTAACTAGAGTAACCAGAGTAACTACAATATAAAAATTTTTATATTAACTATAATATTAATATATAATATTTTATAAATTTTATATTTATAAAATAAAACATAATATTAAAATATTATTTTGACAATATAAATATTATTTATATTATTAAAAATATTATCAAATATATTATGAAAATCAATTATATTAATTACATAGATGTTTCATCTATATTATTAATTTTATTATATTTTCCAATATAATGAAAGCAAATAAATTAAAATTACTTAAAATTTTTATATAAAAACATAACAAATTATTATTTATATTTAATAAATAAAATATAAAAAATTTAAAAAACAAGTTATCAACATAACATATATTATATTAATAATAATTAATATTAAATAATACTATATACGCATATAGAAATAATATGATATATGTAGTATATATATCATATTTATCCAATAAGACGGATAATCAAAAATTGAATATACTATATCTAGACTAAAAATTCATGACTTGCTGTATAGTTTTTATTATTAAAAATATTTCACATATATAAAATATAAGGATAAAAGAATGTTACATATGAAAGACCTCGACTTAAAAAATAAACGAGTATTCATTAGATTAGATCTAAATGTTCCTTTAAATAAAGGTAAAATAATATCTAGCGAACGAATTGATCGAGCACTTCCAACAATAAAATTAGCATTAAAAAAAAATGCAAAAATAATAATAGCCTCGCATTTAGGTAGACCAACAGAAGGACAATATGATAAAAAATTTTCTTTATTTCCTATTTTTATATATTTAAAGAAAAAACTAATTGGAGTAAATATAACTTTTATTAAAAAATATTTAAAAGGAATTGATATAGATTCTCATCAAATAGTAGTATTAGAAAATGTTAGATTTAACCTTGGAGAAACAACTAATAATATCGATTTATCTAAAAAATACGCTAATTTATGCGATATATTTGTTATGGATGCTTTTGCCACAGCTCATCGAATAGAATCATCAACATATGGTATTTGTGATTTTGTAAAGCAATCATGTATAGGTCCATTACTATATTCAGAAATAAAAATATTAAAAAGTATATTAAATAAATCAAAACATCCCATAGTCACAATTATAGGTGGAGCAAAAATATCAACCAAATTTAAATTATTAAGTTCATTATTAAAGATTACAGACACAATGTTATTAGGTGGAGGTATTGCTAATACATTTATTTCTATGTTTCATCCTGTTGGAAAATCGCTATACGAAATAAATTTTAAAAATAAAGCAAAAATTTTATACAAAACAAAAAAAATATTTTTACCAATAGATTCTCGTGTTAGTACATCGTATTCTATAAATTCTATCGCAACAATAAAATCAGTTTCAAATATACTACCCAATGAAGAAATATTAGATATAGGAAATGAAACAATTAAAAAATATAAAAAAATTATTAAACAAGCTAAAACAATATTGTGGAATGGTCCTATGGGTGTATTTGAGTTTCCAAATTTTAGAAAAGGAACAGAGGAAATCGCAAAATCAATTGCAAATAGCACTGCTTTTTCTGTTGCTGGAGGAGGAGATACAATCGCTGTTATTGATTTATTCAATATATATAATAAAATTTCTTATATTTCTACTGGTGGAGGTGCATTTTTAGAATTTATAGAGCATAAAACACTACCTATTCTTGAAAAATTTAAAAAACAATAAATTATATAATTTACTATTATTTAATTGAAATATTAAAAATAAAATACATAAGGAATAAAATAATGACATGTAGAATTTTTAATTCTGTTAAACCCGGAGTATTAAATGCCGATGAAATAAAATTTATATTTTCATTAGCTAAAAAATACAAATTCGCTATACCAGCAATAAATTGCATTAATACTGATTCAATCAATGGTGTATTAGAATCAGCTTCACAAATGAAATCTCCTGTTATTATTCAATTTTCATATGGCGGAGCATTATTTTTAAGTGGATTAGGATTACCCAAAAATCATACCAATGCAATAATAGGAGCTATATCCGGAGCACAACATGTTCATTTAATGTCCCAATATTATAATGTGCCAGTAATATTACATACCGATCACTGCGAATTTGATCATCTTGCATGGATTGACGGGCTAATTGCTGAAGGTAAAAAATTTTTTAAAAAAAATCAACGTCCATTATTCTCTTCTCATATGATAGATTTATCAAAAAAAAATATTAAAAACAATATTAATATTTCATCAAAGTATTTAAAAAAAATAACTAAATTAAATATGATGTTAGAAATGGAATTAGGATGTACAGGAGGGGAAGAAGACGGAATCAATAATACAAATATCAATAAAGAATTATTATATACTGATACAAAAGATATTTTTTATACATTTGAAAAATTAAATAAAATTAGTAATAATTTTTTTATTGCAGCAGCATTTGGTAATGTGCATGGTGTATATCAATCCGGTCAAGTATCATTAAAACCTTCTATTTTAAAAAAAGCACAAAAATATATTAGTACTATAAAAAAATTACCCAAAAATCCATTAAATTTCGTTTTTCATGGAGGATCCGGCACCAGTACTCATGATATCAAGAAATCTATTAATTATGGAGTTGTTAAATTCAATATTGATACTGATATACAGTGGAATTACTGGAAAGGAATATTGAATTTTTATTTAAATAATAAACAATATTTACATAGCCAATTAGGAAATGATCAAGGAAAAGATCAACCTAATAAGAAATATTATGATCCCCGAATATGGTTAAGACAAGCACAAAAAAATTCAATTCAATATTTAAAAAAAATGTTTATAACATTAAATTCTTGTAATACATTATAAAATTTAATAAATATATATTATTATTGTGAAAAAATAAAATCATGATATCATTGTATATCATTTTTATCATTTAAAATAAATATAAATTATTATTTATTATGAAAAAATTTGTTAATAAATAATGCCATCTAGTATGGTAAAATTAATTAAAATTATAAATTAATTTTTATTATTAATAACAAATAAAAATATTTATTTTCAAAAATCTATAAAAAATAGAACATGCGCAAAAAAATTTTTGCTATAAAACAAATAATAAAAGCATTACATATAGTAGATTATATAAATAATATTGGTTTTTGTTTTTTATTAAATAAACAAACATTTTTATCTTATCTAATAAATTTATCTTTTGCAATTATAGTAATCACTGTAGGTTTTTTTATTAGTCAATTTTTTGCAAATGGAACTCAAAAATTATTTTCTGTACATCAAATAGATAACACTATTTCTGGATTTTTATCTACTTTAGCTCGCTATATCGTTATTATTTTTACAGGTATAATAGCGTTAGGGCAAGTTGGTGTACAAACAAATTCAATTATCGCTATTATAGGAGCTGCTGGAATGGCAATTGGATTAGCATTACAAGGATCTCTATCAAATTTTGCAGCAGGCGTATTATTAGTTCTATTAAGACCACTTCGAATCAATGAATATGTTAATTTAGGCAATGCTGCTGGAACTGTACTAAATATACATATATTTTATACCACATTAAAAACACTAGATGGAAAAATTATAGTAATACCGAATGGAAGAATTGTTGCTGGCAATATTATCAATTATTCTCGCGAGCCAATTCGAAGAAACCAATTTGTTATCAATGTTGCATACGATTCAGATGTAGATTTAGTAATTTCAGTATTACAAGCAGTTCTTGATAAAGAAGAACGTGTATTAAAACATCCGGGTAATTTCGTTGGATTAAATGAATTCTCTCCATCTTCATTAAAATTTGTTGTTAAATGCTGGTGTCATACAAAAGAATTAAATGCAGTATACTCAGATTTAATGTTAAAATTTAAAAAAGCACTAGACCAACATAACATTACTATACCATATTCTAAAATGGATATTTATTTATATAAAAAAATACATAAAATATTAAAAATAAATAAAAAAAAAATACAGAAAGAAAGAAAAAATAATATATAATAAAAATATTAGCGCAGAATCCTTAATTCTGCGCCTTAAACGTGATACAAATCATTTAATGGAAAATTATGTTAAAAATATATAAATCAAATCAAATAAATTTTCTTCTTAATAAAATTTGTACAAAAATAAAATCTAATAAAAATATCTTAAAAAAAGAAACAATTTTAATTCATGATAATTATATCAAACAATGGCTAGAAATTCGTATCTCTCAAAAAATAGATATTTGTATGAATGTACAATATTCTATTATTTCAGAATTTTTTATTAATTTAATAGAAAGAATTAATTATACATCAGATAATATACAAGTCAGTATATTTAAAAAAGAACATCTTAAATGGATTTTGATGTCCATCATTGATAATGATAATGATTCATTATTTTTAAAAAAATCTGGTATTTTATATAAAAACGAAGAATTTTGTTCTCAAATGGCAAATATTTTTATTAAATATATTTTTTTACAACCAAAATTAATATATCAATGGGAAAAAAAAAAAAAAAATAATATTTTATCACCCTTACATATATGGCAAAAAAAATTATGGAATTTAATAATAGAAAAAATAAAAAATTTTAAACAAAAAAATTTAACCGAAACAATCAATAACATCTATAAAGATAAAAAAAAATCCTATTTTTCTAAATTTATTCCTAATAATATTTTTATATTCTCTCAAAATCCTATAAATCCATTTATTCAAATCATTTTGCACGCAATTCAAAATTTTACTTCAATATATTTATTTCAATATCAATATAACAAAAATAACAATACAAATTCTGCAATTTCATTATTAAAAAAAAAAACAAAAAAAAGTTATATTAAAAAAAATTTTTTTTTTATCAAAAAATAGATACAAAAACTATTTTATACATTTTAAAACAAGATTTATTTAAAAATTTACCGGAATCTAATCAATCTAGATTTATATCATATCAAAAAGATTATTCTTTTTCTATTCATAGATGTTGTTCATATTTACAAGAAATCCAAGTATTATATAAATGTATAATTAATATATTAAATATTGACCAAAAATTAAAATTAAATGATATACTGATTACAGCAACTAATATAAAACCATATATTCTATACATTAATAGAGTATTTGATCCCTTACTAAAAAATAACCGTATCATTTATAACTCTAATAAAAAAAATACACTTAAAAAAAATATTATTTTAACTATAAAAAATTTATTTAAAGTTAAGGATAATTGTTTTCAATATTCATGGATTTTATCTCTTTTAAACACAAAATTTTTGAGACAAAAATTTTTTATAAAATCTAGTGATATTAAAATTATTTATAAATTTATATCTGATTTAAAAATTCAATTTGGATTTGATAAACATCAATTTAAAAAAATGTCTATTCCTAATCTTCACACATATTCATGGAATTATGCAATTGATCGAATTACTTCTGGGTATTGGCTAAACAAAACATATTCCGTATGGAACAATATTTCTATATATAGCGTATCTCATAAAAAAGGTAACTTATTATTAGGTAATTTTATTAACTTAATAATAACTTTAAATAAATTTAGAAACAAAATATTAAATAAAAAATTATTAAAAAATTGGTTAAATATTATTTCGCAAATAATTAATGATTTCTTTAATATACCAATAAAATATAAAAAATTTTTTTTCATGCTAGAAAAAATATGGAAAAAAATTATATCTAACGGAGTTATTACGCAATATACAAAAAAAATATCTATTTCTATTATAGTTAAAAAATTTCTCAGATATAATTTCTCTTTATTTAATGAAGATACTTTTATGTCAGGTAGCATAAATATTGCAAAATTAAATAATATTAGAATAATTCCATTTAAAATGATTTGCGTATTAGGATGTATGCAAGGAAACATTCCAAAAATAGAAAAAACAAATATATTAAATATAATAGATACAAATATATCTCAAAGTAAACCAAATATTCTTTTTGAAACAATTATGTCGTCTCAAAAATATTTTTTTTGTAGTTATATAAATACAAAAATAGAAAATCAAACTAATTATGCATCACAATATATTGTAGATATAATTAATTATATAAAAAAAAATTTTTATATTAAATCTAATCAAACATTTAAAAAAAATATCAGTATTATCAACAATATTCATTTTAAATATAATGATGAATTATATAATTCATATTTACTATATGAAAATACAGAAAAATTTTCAAAAAGCAAAAAAAATAAATATAAAAAAAATCAAATAATTATTAAAAAAAATATATCAATAAAAAAATTAATAAGTTTTTGGAAAAATCCTATTAATTATTTTTTTAAAAAAAAATTACACATGCATTATATTAATGATAATATAAAAAAAATAAGTGAAAATGAATTATTTACTATACATCCTACAGATAAATATTTCATTAATAAAAAAATATTAAAATATAAAATTTTAAAAAAAAAAACTAATTTATTGTTTAAAAAATTTCAATTACAAAATAAAGTACCTCACGGATATTTAGGAAAAATTTTATGGAAAATAGAAGAAAAAAAAATACAAAAATTAGCTAATAAAATCAATAAAACCAAAAACTATTCAAAAAAAATGAATATAAAATTAAAGATAAACAAATATTTATTATTAGGAAAAATTAAAGAAATCAATAAATCTGGTTTAATTCGCTGGTCTGCTAATAAAATTAACTATAAAAAAATAATATCAACATGGATAGAACACATAATTTTTTGTACATTAAAACATTATAAAAAAAGTACATTATTAGGAATAAATAACTCTATTATAGAATTTGATCCTATTAAAGAAAAACAAGCCAAAAAATATTTAAAACAATATATTCAAGGATATTTAGATGGAATTAAAAAACCTATTTTAATATTAAAATCTGGAATTATTTGGTTACAATCAATATTTTTAAAAAAAATAAATACACTTAAGAAAGACAGCAAAAGTCATTTAATTGCTAAAAAAAATTTTTTGAAAACATGGAACGGTGATTTTTTTTATATCGGTGAAAAAAAAAATATTTATGTAAATAAGATAATTCCGTGTATGGATATTATAAAAATGAATAAAATATGTAATACTTGTATTTATTGGTTGTTACCAATTTTAAAACACTCTAATCTTAAAAAATATCATTTTAAATAATGTGTTTATAATTATATCAATAAATCTATCAATACAAAATAATATGAAATATATAAATTTAGATTTAAAAAAAATACCAGACTATGGTATTACGTTAATAGAAGCGTCTGCAGGAACAGGAAAAACATTTACTATTATTATTTTATATTTACGATTAATATTAAATATTGGTATCAAAAAAACATATTCTCGACCATTATTAATTTCTGAAATATTAATTGTTACATTTACTGAAGCATCAAAAAATGAATTAAAAAATAGATTATATAAAAAAATTTGTCAATTATATGACATGTGTATAAATAAAAAAAACGAAATACATGAATTAAAAAAAATTATTAATGATGTAAAAGATTTTAAAAAAACTATTCAGTTATTAAAAACAGCAAAAAAAAATATAAATTTAATTATGATATATACACTACATGGTTTTTTTTTTCATATTTTAAATGAACAAAAATTTTTATGCAAACAAATGATACCTGATAAAATATTATTAAATATACAAAAATTACAATTAGAATCTACAAAAGATTTTTGGAGAAAATATGTATGTGATGTAAATAAAAATGTAACAAAACTTATTCTAAAAAAATGGCCAAATCCATATAAATTATTTAACCATATAAATACATGGATTAATCAATTAAATATAAGTTTTAAACATAAGTTTAATAAAAAAACAAATTTATGCATTATATTCAATAATATTATAGAGATCATTAATGTAACAAAAAAAATATGGAATGAAAAAAAAAAAAAAATCAAAAATTTAATTTTTAAAATGAATTTAAACAAAAAAATATATAACAAAAAAAATCTAGCAAAATGGTTTTTACAAATAAATCAATGGTCTCAGAAAATTAAAAATAATTATTCCGTTCCCGGAATATTAAAATATTTTAAATTTAGTAATATAAAAAATATTAAATTATTTAAAAATGACAAAAAGTATATTTTTTTTAAAAATATTGAAAAAATTTTTAAAAACTATAACTTATTCTTTGAATATTTCGTCTATACGGCTGTAAAAAAAATTACAAAAATTGTTCAAAATAAAAAAAAAGAAACAAATAGATTAGAGTTTAATGATTTAAATAAAATTTTGTGGAAAGAAATTAAATCTAAAAATTCAATAATAAAAAAAAATATTATTAATAAATACACCATATCAATAATTGATGAATGCCAAGATATCGATGATATTCAATTTAATATATTTTATACATTATATAATAACATACCTAATAAATCATTGATTTTGTTTGGAGATCCAAAACAATCAATATATAGTTTTCGAGGATCTAATATATTTTCATATTTAAAATTTAAAAAAAAAATAAAAAAACATTTTATTTTAAAGAAAAATTTTCGTTCTTCTAAATATATTGTAGCTGGAATTAATACTTTATTTTCTCGAATAAAAAATCCATTTGTATTTAATAAAATTGACTTTCAACCTTCCACAATACATCAAAAAAACAAAAAAACATGTTTTATTATTGATAATATTAAACAACCAGCATTTAATTTTGTTTTTCAACATAAAAAAGTCATGACTACTGATGAATATTATTGCTGGATTGCAAAAAAATGTGCTTATTCAATATATACCTGGTTATCAAAAAAATCTAATAAATCATGTTTTATTAAACTTAATAACAATAAAATACGCCATATAACACATAACGATATAACTATTTTAGTAAAAAATAAATACGAAGCTCAAATTATTAAAAAAGAACTTAAAAAAAATGGACTTCAATCTATTTATACGTCTCATAAGAATAACATTTTTCATACTGTAGAAGCAAAAGAAATTATGTGGATTCTTGATTCAATAATTGATTTATCTAATACATTAAAATTTCAAAAATTATTAGTTACAAGAATATTTAAAAAAAATATTTTTGATATTCAGTTAATCAATAATCAAGAAAAAATATATACATCTTTATTTTTAAAATTAAAAAATTATTATGTTATATGGAACACTACTAATATAACAAATATGATCTACAAAATAATAACTGACTTTAGTATTCAGGTAAATAATACATATTCGCAAAAAAATAAAATCAATATAAAAAAAATTACTAAAATATGTGAAATATTAGAAAAAAAAAATCAAATTATTACAAATAAATTTTTATTAACTGTATGGTTTAAAAAAAAAATATTACAAAATAATATTGAACATAATAAAATTATTGATATATCTGAAAAAGAAGAAAAAACTATAAACATAGTTACTATATATAAAGCAAAAGGATTAGAATATCCAATAACATGGATTCCTTTTTTTAGTAATTTCAAAATACCAAAAAATAATATATTTTTCTGTAAAAAAAAATTAAAAAAAATAATTGATTTAAAAAATAATAAAAAAAACTTATTTATACATAAACAAGAATTATTATCAGAAGATCTACGCTTATTGTATGTAGCTTTAACAAGAAGTATTATCCATTGTAATATTGGTATTGCCGCAATTCAAAAAAAAAAAACTATCAACATTAATAATAATATTGATACCGATTGCCATAAAAGTAGTCTGGGTTTTTTAATACAGAAAGGAAAAAAATATAGTTTATGTGATTTAAAAAAAGAATTATATTCTCTACAAAATAATAAAATTTTTAATATAAAACATATAAAAAACAAAAATAAAAAATATTTTAAAATACAAAGTATAAAAACAAAAAAGATATTACAACCAAAACTATTAAAAAAAATTATAAATCCATGGACTAAAATTAGTTTTTCTAAAATTATCTCATATAATATTATTTATAAAAAAAATTATATTCAAGAAAAAATAAAAGAAAATAAACTATTATTACAAAATAAAAAAAATAAATCATCTAAACTTAACATACATAATTTTCCATCAGGAAAAGAATACGGAATATATTTACATGATATTTTAAAAAAAATAGAATTTAACAAAATTAATAATATAAAAAAAATAATCAATAAATTAAACTTCTTATCATTATCTAAGGTATGGATAAATAAGTTATTTATATGGATATGCAATATACTAACTAAATCAATAGATAATAAAAATTTATCTTTAAACAAAATAAAAAAAAATGAACATCTAAAAGAAGTAAAATTTACTATTCCAATTAAAAAATATATTGATATTAATCAATTAAACATAATTATAAAAAATTTTGATTCATTATCCCAAAAATGTAAAAATATTAATTTAGAAAATATTTCAGGTGTACTAACAGGAATTATTGACTTGATTTTCATATGGGAAAATAAATATTACATTATTGATTATAAATCTAATTGGTTAGGATCTAATTATGATGATTATAATATCAATAATCTTCAAATAGAAATAATAAAACATAGATATGATATACAATATCAAATATATAGCTTGGCCATACATCGTTATCTCTCAAAAAAAATAAAAAATTATAATTATAATTTACATTTTGGAGGAGTATTTTATTTATTTATCAGAGCGCTTAATAAAAAAAATAATAATGGCATTTTTTTTATAAAACCATCGTACTTATTAATATATCATTTAGATAATTTATTAAATGGAAAATTTTATGACACCTAAAAACAAAAAAAAATTTTTTAAAATAATACACGATGCAAAATTAAAAAATATAATTTCATGTATAGATTTTTACTTTTGTTTTAACAAAAATTTTTCAAATACTGCACCAGAAGTATTATTTGTACTATTATTTCTCAGTTATTTAGCATACTACGGGCATAGCTGTATGCCAATCCATGAATTCAAAAATAACAATTATTTAATAAAAAAAAATAAAATTTTTTATAAACTATTCCAATTAATCTCTAATGCTAACAAAAATGACTGGTTTAATACCGTAATTAACGATATTTTATGTAGTAATGGAACACAAAAAACCCCTTTAGTATTAGAAAAAAAATTAATATATATATATAAATATTGGTATATCGAAAATAAAATCATTGAGTTTATTCGTCACCAAAAATTAAAAAATAATCTTAATAATTTGAATAAATATAAAAAATTAATTAAAAAATATTGTTTTAAAAAAATTGATAATATCCAAAAAACAACTATACAAAATGCTTTATTAAATCATATATTTTTTATAATTGGAGGTCCGGGAACAGGAAAAACTAGTATATTAGCATATTTTATTTTAATTTTAATAAAGAGTACTAAAAAAAAAATAAATATTCAATTATCTGCTCCTACCGGTAAAGCAGCAACAAAACTGACTCAATCCGTATATTATATTTTATATAAGGAAAATATAAATAAAAAAAATACGTTATCATTTCCTAAAAAAGGAATAACGCTACATAATTTATTTAAAATAAAAAAAGAAACAAATCAATGTAATTTACAAAATAAAAAAATATATAAAAATTTAGATATTCTTATTATAGATGAATGTTCTATGTTAGATTTAAATCTTATGAATATAATTATAGATAATATATATAAAAAAACTAAGATCATTTTTGTAGGTGATATTAATCAATTACCATCAATAGAAATTGGATCTGTATTAAAAAATATATGTCATAATACATACAAAAAATCACATACAGTAATAAAAAAAAATAAATATAATAAAAAAAAAGATAAAATAGTTTATAAATATATTGCTATTTTAAAAAAAAAATATAGATTTAAAAAAAATTCAGGAATAAATTATTTAACAGATAATCTAGAAAATTATTATTTTAATGATATATCTATATTTTATCAAAAAAAATACACAGATATAAAATGGAAATCATTACAAACACAAAAAAATTATTTGTATTTATTAAAAAAAATAAAAAAATATTCTTATAAATATAATAAATTTGTTCAAAATAATTATAATCCGAAAAAAATAATTAAAAAATTTAATAAATATCAAATCTTATGTGCAGTAAATAAAGGAATTTTTGGAACTAAGGAAATAAATAAGATTATAGATAAATGGTTTATTCAAAATCAAAAAATAAAATTTAAAAAAAACATTATAAATAAAAAAAAAGAATCATTTTATCACGGTAAACCAATTTTAATCAAAAAAAATAATATTACATTACAAGTAATGAATGGAGACATTGGGATTTGTTTGTTTATTAAAAATAAATTTAAAGTATTTTTTGTACTACCGGATAAAACAATTAAAATAATTGATCCACAAATAATATTACATTACGAATCTGCTTGGGCTATTACTATACATAAGTCACAAGGATCAGAATATTCTTCTGTTAATATCATTATTCCTAATTATTTTTCTTCTCTATTATCTAGAGAATTATTATATACTGCAGTTACTAGAGCAAAAAAAAAAATTACTATATACGCAAACAAAAAAATTATAAATTTTATGTTAAAAAATAAAAATATTACATATTCAGGTTTAATTAAAGCAATAAAATTAATATAAAAATATTTTTATATTATGGTTGCGGGAATTGGATTTGAACCAACGACCTTCGGGTTATGAGCCCGACGAGCTACCTGACTGCTCCACCCCGCTATCAATTTTAATATTATAACACAATATTCATTATAAACAACTATTTTATAAAAAAATAATTTGTTTATATCAACTACTCATTAATATAAAAATATATAAAATTAAAATATTGATATGAAATTAATTTACTCTACTATAGAATAGTGATTAAATATCAATTAGTAATCGTTATTACTAATAATTAATGCTTGAAAATATTTATTAAATTGTCAACAATATAAAAAATAATAGGTATAATACTATGATTCCTATAAAAAGAAGAAAAGCACGAGAATTAGCAATACAAGCAATATATGCTTGGCAAATATCGAAAAATATTATAATATCAGATATTAAAGACTATGTAATGCAACAAAATAAAAAATATTTACTAGATAAAAAATATTTTCATGAAATTGTTACAGGAGTAATCAAAAATGTTTATTTTTTAGATAAAATTATTTATCCTCATATATCCAATAAAAATAAAAGAATCGATCCAATTGAACAAGCCATATTACGATTATCCTCTCATGAAATTACACAACGTTTAGATATTCCATATAAAGTAATTATAAATGAAGGTATAGAATTAGCAAAAATATTTGGGTCACAAAAAAGTCATACATTTATAAACGGTGTATTAGATAAAATTATTTGTAGAAAAAAAAATATTAACAAAACATAATTCAATAATATTCAAATAATCTCATAAAATTAAATTAATAATAATATATATCATCTTAATCGAAATTATCAACACAATAACTATAATTTATACAAAAAATTAATATAAATATATTTCATATAAATTCTAAAAAATTAAAAAAATTAATATTTACTATATACTATATAAAATAAAATGAATAATTGGAATACACAGTTTGCAAAAGATATTGCTAAAAAACTTAAAATTAAATTAAATAAAATACATTGGAAAATCATCTTTTGTATGAGAAATTTTTATAAAAAATATAATCTTGCACCATCTACCAGAATATTACTCAAATATATGAAAAAAAAAAACATATATTTAACAAGTCAAGATTTATTTATACTTTTTCCAAATGGATTTATGAAAAATGCTAGTCAAATATCTGGAATTCCTATTAATAATAATTGCTTTTAAAAAATGTAGTTATTAAAAAATTTAATGATAACATTAAACTAACTAAAAAAATAACAAAAATAGATATAAAAAACATAGTTCTAGACCATTTTTTACAAGAATAAAAAAACATATTCCCTACGATAGAGAATACAAACCATAAAAAAATGAAGAAACTTGTACAAAAAAAATAAAAAAAATGTACATAACAAAAATAATATAACAATAAATTACAAAAAAACATATTCATAATACAAATAGATATACAAATTTTTGTATATCTAAAACTATATACAGTAACAATAGTTGGTATATTTGCCATATTATAATCTTTATTTCGATAAATAATTATCGAATAAGCATGTGCTATTTGCCAAAATATAAATATAAAAAATAAAATTAAACAACATCCATTTAATTTATTATTTATTGTAACATAACCAATAATAGGCGGTACAGAACCTGAAATACTACCTATTAATGTTGAATAACATGATTTTTTTTTTAAAAAAAGAGAATAAATAAATACATAAAAAAATACTCCTATCATAGCAATAATCATGGATATAAAATTTATATATTGATAAAAAATAAAAAAACCTAATGAAATAAAAAAAAATGCTAACACAAATAGAATATTTATTATTTTATAATCAATATTGGTACATAAAATTCTATTTTTAGTTCGATTCATTTTCTTATCTATATTTCTATCAATAATGTTGTTTAAAATACAAGATGCAGAAATTACTAAAAAAATACCAAATATAACTTTTATTAATAAAAATACCACTAAATTACTACGAGATGCTAAAAAAAATCCTCCAAATAAACTAATTAAATTCCCCAAAACAATTCCCGGTTTTATTAACTCTAATATACTCATTAAATTATTTTTGTTAAAAATAAAAAAAAATTTTAATATTAATGATTTAAGTGATCGAAAATCCATAAAGATCCTATAGTAATAATGCTAATAATTATACCAATAAATATTAGTGATGATATAATAAAAAAATTTTTTTTAGAAAATGAAATTTCTATAAAATATTTAAAATAAATAACAATATGCATAGTCAATAAAAACCAAAATATCCATTTATAATTACTAAAAAAAATCAAATAATTTATTTTCATAAAAAAATATAAAAAAATAAAAAAAACAGAAAAACAAAAACCAATAAAAAATTTTTTTCTCATAAACATCATAATGGTATCAATAAAAATATTTTTTTTTATTATTAGCATTATCAACACTCCATTAATATTAAAATAATTTAATTTACTATTTAAAATATACACACGCTATCAATATAATCCATATTATATCTATAAAATGCCAAAATAAACAAAAACAAACAATTGACGTATTAACAAAACTTTTCAAGTTAAAAACTAGAATTTGAATCATTAATATTAATATCCATAATAATCCAAAAATAATATGTAATCCGTGTATTCCTAATAATACAAAAAAAGAAGATAGATAACCGCTAGAAATAGGATAAAAACCTTTATTAAACATTTGCAAACACTCAAAAAATTCTAAATATACAAAAATACTTCCCAAACATAATGTAAAAAATAAAAACATTAAAGTATATTTTTTAGAATTCATATGCAGAAAATATTTAACCAAACTACATGATAAAGCACTAAACAATAAAATTAATGTTTCTGAAAAAATTATAAACCATGAAAATAAATGATTATCTCTTAAAAAATTATTATATCCATGTCGTGACATAATAATATGTACAATAAATAATACCGAAAAAACAATGCAATCACTCATTAAATAAACCCAAATACCGAAAATATTTTTATTTTCTAACGAAGAATATGAAATACTTTTTTTTTTTTCGTTCATATAATATCCTTATATAATATTCATATTTTATTTTTCATAATTTTGTTTATTTCTAGAATCACGTTGCTGCTCTATCTTATAGATCATTTTTTTTGAAATAATATGTCCGTCATTTATAGTAAAAAATTTAAATAAAAAAATAAATAAAATTCCAATTAATGATAAAAAAACTAACCACCAAATATGCCATATCATGGAAAAACCAAATATTGTAGTCAGTATGCTAATAAATATTCCTATAGATGTATTATTTGGCATATGAATGCGCTCAAAAATATTTTTATTTATATCAATACTTTTTTTAGTTTTTTCATACCAAAAATTATCTATTTTCTTTACTAACGGTATAGTAGCAAAATTATATACAGGTGGCGGAGATGATGTAGACCACTCTAACGTTCTTCCATTCCAGGGATCTCCACTACAATCTCTATACTCGTTAGAATTTCTGTTTTTAATAGATATAAATAATTGAATTACTTGAGAAATAATACCTAAAACAATTATAAAAATACCTATAGTTGCTATAGTTAAAAGATTATGGTATTCAGAATCAATATTCTGACTTAATCTACGAGTCATACCCATACATCCTAATATATATAGAGGAATAAAAGCCACAAAAAAACCAGTAATCCATAATAAAAATGAAACTTTACCCCAATATTCATTCAATTTAAATCCAAAAATTTTAGGAAACCAGTAAGTTATACCAGCAAAACAACCAAAAACAACGCCCCCTATAATTACATTATGAAAATGAGCAACTAAAAATAAACTATTATGAAAAACAAAATCTATTGAAGGTATAGATAACAATACACCTGCCATACCACCCAATGTAAAACTCAGTAAAAATCCAATAGTCCATAACATAGATGAATGAAAAACAATACGACCTTGGTACATTGTAAATAGCCAATTAAATATTTTTACACCAGTAGGAACCGCAATTATCATTGTAGTAATACTAAAAAAAGAATTTACATCTGCTCCAGAGCCCATTGTAAAAAAATGATGTAACCAAACTAAAAAAGACAATATTGTAATAACAACAGTAGCCCATATCAAAGATATGTATCCAAATAATGATTTTCTAGAAAATGTGGATACTATTTCTGAAAAAATACCAAATATTGGTAATATTAAAATATAAACTTCAGGATGCCCCCATATCCAAATTAAATTGATATATAGCATCATATTTCCACCCATATCATTGGTAAAAAAATGAAAACCCGCATACCTGTCCAAAGATAGAAATATTAATGTAATAAATAAAACAGGAAAAGATATTAAAATTAAAATATTAGTACATAAAGCTGTCCAAGTAAAAACAGGCATTTTAAACATTGTCATACCTGGAGCACGAAAATTAATGATGGTTACTATGAAATTAATAGCAGTTAAAATTGTACCTAATCCTGAAATTTGTAAAATCCAAATCCAGTAATCTACACCAACTCCAGGACTATATTTAATTCCTGATAATGGTGGATATCCTAACCAACCTGTTTTAGCGAATTCACCAATCCCCAAAGATAGCATCATTAAAAAAACTGCACTGGCCGTCAACCAAAAACTGAGATTGTTCAAAAATGGAAACGCCAAATCTCTTGCTCCAATTTGTAAAGGAACAACAAAATTCATTAAACCAATCACCAAAGGCATAGCTACAAAAAAAATCATAATTACACCATGAGCAGTAAATACTTGATCGTAATGATTGGCTGGTAAAATATTTATATGACCTGGTAAAGATGAAAAAAACTGCTGTAATCTCATGATTATAGCATCAGAAAATCCTCTAAAAAACATAATAAACGATAATATAAAATACATAATAGCAATTTTTTTATGATCAACAGAGGTAAACCAATTACTCCATAAATAATTCCATTTTTTTATATATGTTATATATAAAAAAATTGTTAATGAAAATAATAAAATCACAATATATGTGATCATAATAATTGGTTCATGAAACGGTACCGCATTAAGAGTTAATTTTCCAAACATTATTATTTGCCTTTAATAAATAAAATATAAAATAAAATAGTTAATTTTTATTTATATAAATAAAATAATTATTTCTTACATGAATGATAAAACATACCTTTTATTTTATAAAATAATAAAGGGTCAATATATGAAAAATATTGTACATTGTACTGTACATTATTATGTGCCAAACATAAAAATTGATTTTTAAATAACAAAAAATTATTTTTTAATTTTATATTTTTTATCCATTTATGAAAATCATATATACTGTTATGAACATAAACGTTAAATTTCATATTAGAAAAACCACAACCACTATAATTCGAAGAAATACCTTTATAAAAACCATTATTATTTGCAATTAAATTTAATTCTGTTTTCATTCCAGCCATAGTATAAATTTGACTACCTAAATTAGGAATGAAAAAAGAATTCATAATAGAATGTGATGTAATATTTAAATGTATCGGAGTATCTTTAGGAAAAGATATTTCATTAATAGTCGCTATTTTATAATAAGGATAGATAAATAACCAACGCCAATTTAAAGAAACTGCTTCAATAATAATTGGCTTATTAATATTTAACTTTAAAGATTTCTTAGGATCTAATTTGTGAGTGGTAATCCATGACAAATTTGCTAAAAAAATTATAATAACAATAGGAATTAACCAACATATTATTTCCAATAAATATGAATGATTCCAATTAGGCCTATAATCCGATAAAATATTTGTATGACGATAATAGTATGCAATCAATATCGTTAAAAAAATTACAGGTAATACCACAAGTAACATAATTCGAAAAACTAATAATACTAACTGAAGTTCAGTATTTAAAATATATCCAACAGAATGAACATGTATATTTTTACTAAAATAAAAAACAAATAAAGACATAAAAAAAATAACAAAAATTGTTAAAGATTTAAATATATTGTATTGATTAAATAATTTCATTATTTTAATATCCATATAACATTATAAATGTATTATATTACAATTATTACTATAAAAATATTATAAATATATTAAAGAATAAGATAATAAAATCTATTATTTAGTTTATAAAAATTATAAATTTATTTAATATAAAAATATTAATAAATTTTTTAAAAATAAAATTTAAACATATAATTTGTCATTTTAAAATTATTAAACTAATTAAAGTAAATAATAATAATGTTTAATAATTCTAAATTGACAGCCGTCATAATTATATTGTATATTAAAAATAAAAATATATTAAATATATTTAAAACTCTCATTTATAATTTAATATTCATAATATGTAAAAATAATACATTGTATGTGAATATAAAATAATTTTTTTTATAAAAAATAAAAATAATTTTATATTAAAAATAATTGTAAAGTTAACATAATTTATATTTTATATATATAAATTATTTTATTTAAAATATATATATGTTATTAATACAAGATGATTATTTTATATAATTTCAATATAACATATTACTTATAAAAATCAGATAATTATGAAAAAAATCATTGAAAAAAAAATAATGTCTACATTAGAGATATATTTTTTAAAAATATATAACACTAGTTATCTACATAATAGTTATAAAAAAAAATCAAAACATTTTACTATTATTATATCTGCATATGAATTTAATAATTTGTCTTTATTTCATCAACATAATATAATTTATAAAATTTTTTATAACGATATTCCTCAAAAAATATATTCTATACAATTACATACATATAGTATAAATCAATGGAATCAAATAAAAAATAAACCATTATCATTAATTCCGTGCATACATAAGCAAAAAACAAAAAAATCCTTAATTTTAACAAAATAAAAAAAACATAAGATACACTTACAATTATATAAGCAGAAAATATTTATCAAAATTAATACTATCGATATAAATAAAAAATTTAAAATATATAATCATGAATAAATTTTATTTAAAATATTAAATATAATGTCATATTACATGACAAATAATTAATACAAAATATATATTAAAAGTATAATAGATATTTAATTATCATTAAGCATTTGTATATATAAATAAAATATATGCCAAATACTAATAAAAATAAAAAAATTACTTAACATAACTAATAATCATTGTCCATTAAAAATACTTCGTTAAAATATATACTATATCATGCTAATAAATTTACAAAATAAATCACTATCTTCAAAATAGGAATTAAATATGACTTTAATTAATAATAATAAAAATATAAGATATGAAAATTCTTTAATACCTTTTGTAATTGATAAAAACTATCAAGGAGAGCGCTCCTATGATATTTTCTCACGATTGTTAAAAGATAGAATTATTTTTATAACCGGAACAATAAACGATCATCTTGCTAGTATTGTTATATCACAAATATTATTTTTAGAATCAGAAAATAAAAAAAAAGATATTTTTTTATATATTAACTCTCCCGGAGGGATAATTACATCGGGTTTATCAATTTATGATACTATGCAATTTGTTAAACCGGATATAAACACAATATGTTTAGGGCAAGCTTGCTCTATGGCCGCTATACTTTTAAGTGCTGGAAAAAAAGGAAAAAGATTTTGTTTACCTCACGCTAGAATTATGTTACACCAACCTCTTGGTGGATTTCAAGGACAAGCATCAGATATTATCATACACGCTAAAGAAATAAAAAAAATAAAAAAAATAATAAATAACTTATTATCATATCATACAAAACAATCTATTGAAAAAATAACACAAGATATAGAACGAGATTATTTTTTTTCCCCTCAAGAAGCTATTAAATATGGTCTTATTGACTTTATTTTAAAAAATAGATAATAAAATTTATATAAAACCACATAATCAATGATTATAGAGAAAAATATGGATAATACTATTAATAGTCAAAATCATATATTTTGTTCATTTTGTAAAAAAAAAGAAAATGAAGTAAAAAAAATTATTAGCGGGCCATCAGGACATATTTGTAATCAATGTGTTTTATTGTGTTATGATGTTTTAAATAAAGATGATTCAAATAATAATAAATCAATTATTTCATTACCTACACCACATACCATAAAAAAATACTTAAATAAATTTATAATAGGTCAAAAAAAAGCTAAAAAAATAATTTCAGTAGCTGTATATAACCATTATAAAAAATTAAATTTTTCATTGACAGAAAATACAATCCAAATAGAAAAAAGTAATATTTTATTAATCGGCCCAACAGGAACCGGTAAAACATTAATCGCAAAAACATTAGCGAAATATCTACAAGTACCATTTTCTATATCAGATGCTACAACATTAACAGAAGCTGGTTATGTGGGGGAAGATGTTGAAAATATTCTAAGGAGATTAATAGAAAATAGTAATTACGATATAAAAACAGCAGAAAAAGGAATCGTATATATCGATGAAATTGATAAAATTACAAAAAAAACAGCAAATATTTCAATAACTCGTGATGTATCTGGAGAAGGAGTACAACAAGCTTTATTAAAAATACTTGAAGGGACTATTGCTTCTGTGCCTATAAATGGCGGCAGAAAACATCCTCAACAAGAAACTTGGAAAATCGATACTTCAAAAATTTTATTTATTTGCGGGGGATCATTTTTTGGTTTAAAAAAAATTATATCTAATCGTATTCGTCATATATCTAATATTGGGTTTAATAAGAGTAATCAAAAAAAATTTTTTATAAAAAACAACAAAAAAAATCAAAAAAAAATTATACAAACAAAAGATCTTATGAAATACGGATTAATACCTGAATTTATTGGAAGACTACCAATAATAGTTACACTTGACGAATTAACACAAAAAGATTTAATAAAAATATTAAAAAAACCAAAAAATGCTTTAATTAAACAATATAAAAAATTATTTTCATTCGAAAAAATTAAACTTAAATTTGATGATTCCGCTATTATAGAAATTGCAAAACAAGCAATTGAAAAAAAAACTGGAGCTAGAGGATTACGTTCTATTCTAGAATCTAGTTTATTGCATATAATGTATAAAGCACCTACTTTAAAAAATATAAAAAGTATATGTATTGACGCATCAGTGATTCAAGGAAATAATTCACCTAAATTATTTTTTTTAGAAAAAAAATCAGATATAAACCAATAATATGGTAGTCTATTATTAAATATATAAAATAAATATATATACTATATACAAACATCTTGACTAAAATATACAACTATAAAAATTTTGTATATATTTAAATACTGATAGAGAGAAATATATATGAATTCTGGGTATTCTAAAAATATTAATATTCCAATATTACCTTTACGAGATATTGTGATTTATCCATATATGGTAACTCCTTTATTTATAGGTCGTAAAAACTCAATCAAATGTATAGAATTTTCTATGCAACATGATAAAAAGATTTTACTAATAACGCAAAAAAAAGCAACCATAGAAAATCCAAAAAAAAATGATTTATTTAATATTGGTACAGTAGCAAAAATTTTACAAATTTTACATTTACCGGATGGTACAATCAAAATATTAGTTGAAGGAAGAAAAAGAGCAAAAATAAAAAATATTAAAAAAAATGACACTTATTATATAGCAAAAATAAAGTATATCAAATCTAATAAAATAGAAGAAAAAGAAAAAAAAGTATTAATTAATACAACAATTCATCAATTTAAAAGATATGTTAGCTTAAACAAAAAAATATCACCAGACATATTAGATATTTTAATAAAAATCAATAATATAGAAAAATTCAGTGATATTTTATCATATCATATGCCATTAAAAATAAAAGATAAACAATCTTTGCTAGAAATGTCAAATATTAATAAACGTTTAGAATTTTTAATTGGAATTATGGAATCTGAAATTAATTTATTAAAAATAGAAAAAAGAATTAGAAATAGAATAAAAAAACAAACAGAAAAAAACCAAAGAGAATATTTCTTAACCGAGCAAATGAAAGCAATTCAAAAAGAATTAGGGCATCCTGAAAATTCTATTGATGAAAATGAAAAATTAAAAAATAAAATAAACTTAGCTAAAATGCCAAAAGAAGCAGATAAAAAAACACGAGCAGAATTAAAAAAATTACAAATGATGTCACCAATGTCTGCTGAAGCAACAGTTGTCAGAAACTATGTTGAATGGATGATACAAATACCATGGAATAAAAAGAGTAAAACTAAAAAAAACTTAAAAACTGCCCATAAAATATTAAATATTGATCATTTTGGATTAAATGATGTAAAAGAACATATTTTGGAATATTTAGCTGTACAAAATCGAACAAGAAAAATAAAAGGTCCAATTCTTTGTCTAGTAGGCCCTCCAGGAATCGGAAAAACATCATTGGGAAAATCTATTGCTCGAGCAACAGGAAGAAAATATATTCGTATGGCTTTAGGAGGTATTAGAGATGAAGCGGAAATTCGGGGACATAGAAGAACATATATTGGTTCTATGCCTGGAAAATTAATGCAAAAAATAACTAAATCAGGTGTAAAAAATCCTTTATTTTTATTAGATGAAATTGATAAAATGGCATTTGATATACGGATAGATCCAGCTGCTGCATTATTAGAAGTATTAGATCCCGAGCAAAATAATTCTTTTAATGATCATTATCTCGAAATAGATTACGATTTATCAGAAGTTATGTTTATTGCTACTTCTAATTCAATGAACATACCCGCGCCTTTATTGGATCGTATGGAAGTCATAAAACTATCTGGTTATACTGAAGAAGAAAAGATAAATATTGCCAAAAAATATTTACAACCTAAACAAATGAAAGAAAATGCTCTTAAAAAAACAGAATTATCTATTCAAGATAATGCGCTCATAAATATTATTAGATATTATACACGAGAATCAGGTGTAAGATCGCTTGAACGAACAATATCAAAAATCTGTAGAAAATCTGTAAAAAAAATTTTACTAAATAAAAATTGTAATAGTATCAATATAAATAATAAAAATTTAAAAAATTATTTAGGTATTAAAAAATATACATACGGAAAAATCAACAAAACTAATCAGATAGGACAAGTCACTGGATTAGCTTGGACAGAAATGGGTGGTGATCTATTAACTATTGAATGCACTAGTATTCCCGGTAAAGGAAAACTAATATATACAGGATCACTTGGAAAAGTAATGAGAGAATCTATACAAACCGCTTTAACAGTCGTACGAGCACAAGCTCAAAAATTAAATATTAAACAAGATTTTTATAATGAAAACGATATTCACATACATGTACCTGAAGGCGCTACCCCTAAAGACGGACCTAGTGCTGGAATTACAATGTGTACAGCTATAGCATCTTGTTTAACTAATAATCCAGTAAAATCAAATATTGCAATGACAGGAGAAATCACTTTACGAGGACAAGTATTAAATATCGGCGGACTAAAAGAAAAATTAATAGCTGCTCATCGCGGAGGAGTAAAAACAGTATTAATACCTTTTGGAAATAAAAGAGAATTATCGAAAATACCAAAAAATATTCTATCTGATCTAAATATATATCCAATCAAAAAAATAGAAGATATTTTAATACTAGCATTAGAAAAAAATCCCTATATTAGTAATATAAAATAAATAAAAAATGTGAAAAAAAAATTGAACAAATTTTATTATATACAATATAACTAGCAAATTTAATTTTCTTGCTAGTTATTAATTAATTTGAAATATAATAAAACTATTCTAAATAATTAAGTAATAATCTTAAAAGGTCCGTATGACAATGTCATTATTACAAAATTTTTATAAAAAAAATATTTTCATAGCTATTATTATAGCCATAATATCTTCTATTATGTTAAGCAGTATATCAAATTTTTTTATACGTAATAATCAATCATCTATTTTACAAATTAATAAAGAAAAAATTTATCCTAAAATAATACAACTCAATTATCATATTTCTAAAAAAAAGGATAAAAAAAATATTAAAAATATATTATCTACCGCTATTCAAAAACAAGAATATACTCAATATATTTTTAAACAAACTATTATAAAATTAATTAATGAAACACTTTTAAAACAATATGTAGATAAAATTAACTTGAATATGTTAGATTACCAAGCAATAAAAATGATTAAGTCTTCTAAATATTTTAAAATAAATAAATCTTTTAATTACGAAAAATATTTAAAATTTATTAATTTTATAACATATTCTAATAAAGAGTATATTAATTCATTAAAAAAAAAAATTGCGGTACAATATTTAATTAAAACTTTATTAAAATCAATTATTGTTTTAAAAAGTGATATACGTGAAAAATTTAAAAAAATAATAAACAGAAATAATATACAAATTATTAATTTTGAAATTAATCTTGAAAAACTTATAGAAAAAAACAATATTTCCAAAATCAAAAAATCATTTTATTTAAATAAAGATATAATTAGTCATCACAAATTTTATACGATTAAAATGATGCATTTAAAAAAAAAAAAAATCATTAACAATAATCTTAAAAATAAATATTTATTATATATAAATAAAAAAAAATATAATTATAGATATGTTCAAACAAATGAGTTTAAACAAGCATACGCATTTATACAAAAAATAAAAGAAAAAAAATTTAATAAAGGAATTAATAATTTTATTATTAAAAAAAATAACAAAAAATTTAATTGTATAAATTTAGGATGGGCACAAAAAAAAAATATACCTAATTTTATTAAAAATTTTCAATTAAAAAAAAATGGTGATTGTTCTAAAATAATATCTTATAAAAATAATTTTTTTATATTTCAATTGTATAAAACTAAAAATTTTCATGCAACAAAAAAACAGATAAATAAAAATTATGTTAAAAAAATAACAAAATTTAACAATATATTTTTTGAAAATATTATTAAAAATAATAATATTAATTTTTTGTTGAAAAATAAAAATATAAAATTAAAAAAACTATTGTCTAAAAGCTGTACTAAGTTACATATAACTAAACCTTTATTATATAAAAATCTAATTAAATATTTTCATTCCAGACAATTAAACAAATATATAAAAAAAAACTTTCCTGATATAAAAAGCCATAAAAAAAAATCATCTATAAAAATGTATAAAAATATAGATAATCATATTTATTTAATACAAATAAATTTAAAAAAAATAAAAAATATACAAGAAAAAAAAATAATTTACCAGAAAATTTTAAAAAATTTAATATCAAAAAAAATAAAAAAAAATAATTATTCACTAATAAAAAATTTTTTATTAACTATTAATAATAAAAAAAAATATTTTCTAAGAAAAAACTCTATATATATAAATCAACCTCAAACATTATCTTATGAAAAAAATAAAGAAATCGTTAAAATTATTGAAAAATTACCTGTATCCAAAACAAATAATCCTATATATTTTATATTACCTAATTCAGGAAAAAACTACACATTAATAATATTACAAAATAAATTTTTTAAAAAAATTAATACTGTTGAAAAAGAAACTTTTATTAAACAAATCAAACAATATATGAAAATAAAAGTTATTAATACTATTTTACAAAATTTATACAAAAAATCTAAAATCATATATAATTCTAATAAAATATGATTAACATTAAATATTAAAATATAAAATTAATTCAAATTAATTAAATAAAAATTATCTATATATTTTGTTACACATAAAATTAAATATTATTTAATTCATCAAAACAAAATCTAATTAATATATAAAATAAGGTAAATATGTGAAATTATTTAAAGAATTAAAATGGTACTTTATACAAGAATGGAAGAGATATACAGGAACATTTGTATTACTTACTATAATGATATTATTACAACTATTACCTTCTAAGATAATTGGAAATACCATTGATTTAATTTTAAATCATCAATCATCTAACCAAGAAGTATTATTAAATATAATACAAATCGTTATAATTTCTATTGCAGTGTACTTATTACGATATTTTTGGAGAATTTTATTATTTGGCGCATCTAACCAATTAACTTCTCAGTTAAGAGAAAAATTTTGTTTTGCTTTACTACAGCAAGATACAAAATTTTATTCAAAATATAGCAATGGTGATCTTATATCTCGAGCAACCAATGATATTGATAGAATTGTTTTTGCGACTGGAGAAGGAATACTAACGATTATTGATTCATTTGTTTTGGGGTGCTCTATTATTATAGTAATGTGTATACAAACTAACTGGAAATTATCTTTTTTTTCTTTAACTCCAATGCCTATAATGGCAATTATGATTAAAAGATATGGCAAATTACTATATATAAAATTTAAAAAATCACAAAAATATTTTTCTTATTTGAATAGTCAAGCTCAAGATAGTTTAAGTAATATAAATATGATACGAAATTTTGGATTAGAAACAGCAGAAATAAAAAAATTTTCTATCGTAGCTAAAAATGTCGGAAAAAAGGATTTTCAAGTATCTAAATTAGATGCACAATTAGATCCCATTATTCATATTTCAGTAGCTTTATCTAATTTATTTGCAATATTAGGAGGAAGCTTTTTAATTACTAAAAATCAATTAACATTTGGACAGTTAACCAGTTTTATTTTATATCTAGGATCTATGATTTGGCCCATACTTGCATTTGCTTGGATGTTTAATATTCTAGAACGTGGAAATGTTTCTTGGCAAAGAATAAAAAAAATATTATGTTATAATGTAAAAAAAAATATTCCTTCAAACATAATGAGTATAAACTCATTAAAAGATTTGACTATAAATATAAAAACGTTTTCTTTTCCTAAAAGAAAGAATAGTTTATTACATGACGTAAAAGTATTAATACCTCGACGTACAACTTTAGGAATTTGCGGCCCTACAGGATCCGGAAAAACTACATTAATTAGATTAATTCAACAACACTTTATTTTAAATAATGGTTATATTCATTACCAAAAATATAACATAAAAGATATCTACATAAAAGAATGGCGCAAAACTATCTCTGTAGTAAATCAAATACCATTTTTATTTTCTGACAGTATATTAAAAAATATCGCATTTGGAAAAAAAAATGCTACTTTTAAAGAAATTAAAAATGCAGCTAAACTTGCTTGTATACATGATGATATAAAAAAATTACCATACGGATATTATACTAAAATTGGAGAAAAAGGTATTAAATTATCAGGTGGTCAAAAACAACGTATTACAATCGCTAGAGCATTCTTAGCACCATCCAAAATTCTAATACTAGATGATCCATTATCATCTGTAGATCATGATACAGAACATCGAATCATTAAAAATATACATCAATACACACAAAAAAATAAAATAACCACTATAATAGCGACACATAGACTATCAATTTTAGAAAAATTTAATAATATCATTGTTTTAAAAAATGGTACTATTGTACAACAAGGTTCACATAAAAAATTATTATCTAGTCAAAATTGGTATTCTAAAATGTATAACTATCAAAAATTTAAATAAAAAACACTACATAATATTTTATACTATATAGGAAAAAATAATGGAAGAAAAGCAGTACTCTTCATGGAAGATAATAAAAAGATTATTATCTTATTATTCAAAAAAAAAATATTTATTAATATTTTCATGCACATTAATTTTTTTATCTACAATAACAGAAATTTCTAGTCCAATTATATTAAGTAATTTTACCAACAATATTTTAAAATATAAAATAATTCAAATAAAATCAGTAATATTATTAACTGTTTGTTTTATTATGTTACAAACATTATCGTCATTATTAAACTATTTTTATGGTATATATTTTAGCAAAATTTCTACTGAAATTATTGAAGAATTAAGAATCAATATTATGGAAATTGCAGTAAAACAACCTATGAGAATATTTGATCAAAAACCAATAAGTTCTATAGTAACTATTATAACGTATGATACTGAATCAATAAAAGAGTTTTATGAAGTAATTGTGTCATCTTTTTTAAAAAATTTTATACTCTTTAGTATAATTTTAACAACAATGTTTATTTTAGAATGGCGTATGGCATTAATTAGCTCTATAATCATTCCAATAGTCATAACAATAATTATTATTCATCAATATTATAGTAAACCGATAATAAAAAAAATAAAGTATTCATTGTCCAAATTAAATAACACTATTAGCGAAATTATTAACGGAATAACAATTATTCAACAATTTAATCAAGAAAAAAAATTTTTGAAAAAAATTAATGCTATTAATAATTCTAATTATTTAAATAAAATGAAAATATTAAAAATAGATGGATTATTGTTACGACCGTTATTAAATTTAATTTCTTCAATAATTTTATCTTCTATTATATTAATACTAAAATTAACTCCAGCAGCAATGATAAAAATTAGTATTTTACATACTTTTATAAATTATTTACGACATCTTAACGAACCTATTATCACTATTGCAAATCAACAATCTTTATTACAACAAGCTATTGTTTCATCCGAAAGAGTTTTTCGATTTATCGATTTACCAATACAAGCATATGGGATATATACTGATTCCTTAAAAAGCGGAAAAATACAATTAAAAAATGTATACTTTAAATACTCAAACGCTGAAAAAAATATTCTAAAAAATATTAATATTAGTATACCAGATAAAAGCTGTATAGCATTAGTAGGCAAAACTGGAAGCGGAAAAACAACATTATCTAATTTAATTTTGGGATATTATCCTGCTACTCAAGGATCAATATATATAGATGATAAACCAATAAATTCACTTTCTAGCGCTACATTACGTAACAATATATCAATTGTACAACAAGATCCTACTATATTATATGATAATTTAATTAAAAATATATCATTAAATAGAAATATCAAACATAAAAAAATCATTCAAGCGCTACATCACAGTCAATTAAAGGAATTATCTAATACTTTGCCAGATGGATATATGTCAATATTAGGACAAAACGGTAACAATCTTTCACAAGGACAAAAACAACTTATCGGTATAGCCCGTATATTGGTATCAAATCCTAAAATATTAATTTTTGATGAAGCAACGGCTAGCATAGATTCAGAATCTGAACAAAAAATACAGAAAATATTATCTTCTATTCGCAAAAAATCTACAGTAATAATTATAGCGCACAGATTATCTACTATAATAGATTCTGATATAATTATAGTATTAGATAACGGAAAAATAATTGAAAAAGGCAATCATAAACAATTACTACAAAAAAAAGGATTGTATTACACCATGTACACATATCAAAATAATAATATTTCTTTATAAATACATACATCTATATATGCGTGTTTTATAAAGTAATGTATATATGCACATATAATTTTTTATAAAATCTGTCAGAGGTATTTATAACACCTATATTATTTAATTTGGCTGCTTCTTTCCAGACCTGACCAGTTATTTAAATAAATAGCGTTATAATAACCTCTAACAAGATTTTAAAAACTTAAAAACTATTAATATAATTTATATAAATTTAATAATTATTAAATATCAATTCACAAAATAAGTCAAGAAATATATAAATATATTATGAAAATTTTTAAATACATATTTAGCTATACGGAGAAAAATGGAATATCAAATATTATCTAATAAATGGCGACCACAAAATTTTGATCAAATCATCGGACATAAATATATTATCCGTATATTAAAAAATAGTCTTGACTTAAAAAGAATTCATCAATCATGGCTATTTTCGGGAATACATGGAATAGGAAAAACTACTATAGCTAGAATATTAGCTAAAAGTTTAAACTGTGAAAACGGAATTACATCTAAACCATGTCGAGTATGTAAAAATTGTATTTCAATTGAAAAAGGAAACTTTTTAGATTTTATAGAACTAGACGCAGCATCTAAAACCAAAGTAGAAGATATTAAAATAATATTAGATTCAACAAAATATCCTCCTATTCAAGGTAGATTTAAAATTTATTTAATTGATGAAATACATATGCTTTCCAAAAATAGTTTTAATGCATTATTAAAAATACTAGAAGAACCGCCAAAATATATAAAATTTATCTTGGCAACAACACATTTAAAAAAAATACCAAATACTATTATTTCTCGTTGTCTTCATATACATTTACCCACTATTACGAATAAAAATATATCTAATTACTTAAGAGATAAATTAAAAAAAGAAAACATTCAAATAAATCAAGAAATATTAAACATAATTTCTAATTCTGCACAAGGAAGTATTAGAAATGCTATTAATTCTCTCGAATTAGCTCTTTGTTCAACCACAAAAAATAAAATAAACATAAAAAAAATTACTAAATTGTTAGGAATATTTAACAAAAAAAATATACTATTATTAGCAGTCAATATTATTAATAATAATATTGATAATACATTAAAAATAATAGATGATGCAGAACAAAAAGGCATACAACATAATAACATTATTTTATCATTGATTACTTTTTTCCATAATTTGTCTATAGTAAAAATTACTACATTAAAAAAAAAATATTCAATAGATAATTTATCTAAATATGATAAAATTATTTACGTTTTATCTAAAAGAATTTTATTTAAAGATATACAAATCTATTGTAAAATACTAATTCAAGGAGAAAAGTACTTAAGATATGCTCCTAACCCTAAAATTGGTATTGAAATAATATTATTTCAAATATATCAATATATACAAGATAAAACACGTTTAATTAAATAAATTTATAAATAATTAATATTAATATAATATTTAACTCAATAAAAAGAAAAAATATGTTTACTAACGAAAAAATCAACGAAATTATGCAACAAGCTAAAAAAATACAACAAAAGATTGAAAAAATACAAAAAGATATCAATACAACTGATATTGTAGGAAAATCAGGAATTGATTTAATCTCCATAGTTATGAATGGAAATTATATTTGTAAATCTATCACTATAAACGATGAATTATGGAACGAAAATAATAAATTATTATTACAAGATCTAATTGTTGCCGCTATTAATGATGCTGTAAAAAAAATTTCAAAACTACAACAAAAAAAAATGTTAATAAATCCTGAATTTATACAATCAAATAACAAATAAAATAAATAATTCTTTAATTTTAAAAAATCAGTTATAATACATATTATAAAATATTATTTTTATAAAATATATATTCTAAAATACTATAAGGGTAAAAATGAACGATAATAACAAAAAAACTCATATCTTTCAGTCAGAAGTAAAAGAATTATTACATCTTATGATTCATTCATTATATTCTAATAAAGAAATTTTTTTAAGGGAATTAATATCTAATTCATCTGATGCAATAGAAAAAATAAGATTTGAAAAAATATATAATCCAGACAAATATACTCAAAATTCATATACTCCTAAAATACAAATTTCTGTTAATAAACAAGAGAAAAAAATTATCATTTCTGATAATGGAATCGGAATGACTCATGAAGAAGTTATCAAAAATTTAGGCACAATAGCTAAATCTGGAACAAAATCTTTTTTAAATCAGATCAAAAATACAGAAAAAAAAGAAAAAAATGAATTTATTGGTCAATTTGGAGTTGGATTTTATTCATCTTTTATAGTGTCTGATATAGTTTCTGTATACACTAAACATGCTTCAAATACAACAAAATCCGGAACATTATGGATTTCAAACGGAAAAGGAGAATATTCTGTAGAAACAGTTGACATAAAAGAACATGGTACAAAAATTATTTTATCGCTTAAACCATCGGAACAAGAATTTTTAGAAAATTGGAAAATTAAACAAATAATAAAAAAATATTCTGACCATATTTCAATACCCATTGAGATAGAAAATTATGACGAAAAAACTAAAATTATTTCGTGGGAAAAAATTAACGAAGCACAAGCAATATGGACTCAAAATAAAAATAATATTACAAAAGAATCCTATCAAAAATTTTACACATATATTACCAATGATACTGAAAAACCATTGATATGGAGCCACAATAAAGTTGAAGGTAAACAAGAATATATCAATTTATTATATATTCCTAGAAAAGCAGCATGGGATATGTGGCATCGCGAAAATAAACACGGATTAAAATTATATGTAAAACATGTGTTTATTATGGACGAAGCAACGCAATTCTTACCCAACTATTTACGTTTTGTAAAGGGAATTATAGATTCTCAAGATTTACCATTAAATATTTCTAGAGAAATATTACAAGACAGTTCTGTAACTCATATTTTACGTAAAACATTAACTAAACGTATTTTAAAAATATTAAACGATCTATCTATACAAAATAATAAAAAATACCAAAAATTTTGGAACGTATTTGGATTAGTTATAAAAGAAGGTATAGCTGAAGATTCTGAAAATCAAAAAATAATCGCTAATTTATTAAGATTTTCATCAATACAAAACCATGATAAAGAACAAAATTTGTCATTAAAAAATTATACCGATAACATGATCTCAGAGCAAAAAAAAATATATTTTATCACTTCTGATAGTTATAAATCTGCTTTAAACAGTCCACATTTAGAAATATTTAAAGATAAAAATATTGATGTATTATTATTATCAGATAGAATTGATGAATGGATGATGAACTATTTAACTGAATTTAATAATATAAAATTTCAATCAGTCAGTAAATCAGATGATTCTCTTGAAAAATTAATTTCAACAAAAAATAATGATAATAATAACAAATTAAGTAATTTTATTGAAAAAATAAAAAAAATATTAAAAGATAAAATTAAAGATGTTCGAATAACTTATCGATTAAAGAATACACCCGCAATAGTTTTAACAGATTCTAATGATATGAGTACTCAAATGGCAAAAATATTTAGCGCTGCAGGACAACCTATACCAAAAATAAAATATATATTAGAAATTAATCCAAAACATCCGTTAATAAAAAAAATAAAAAAAGTAGAAAATGAAACAGAATTCTCTGATTGGATTGAATTATTGTTAGAGCAATCTATTCTAGCAGAAAAAGGTAGTTTAGATAATCCTCATATTTTTATTAATAGAATTAATAATCTATTTATATTATAGAAGTTATATTAAATAAAAGTTAATGTTATTTATATAGAATAAAATTATTTTTTAAGGAAAAATCTTATTATGATACGTATTATTATGCTAGGAGCACCTGGCAGCGGAAAAGGAACACAAACACAATTATTATCAAAATATTTTTGTATACCTTTTATTTCAGCCGGAGAAATATTACGTCAAGAAATCAGAAAAAATGAAAAAAATAAAAACTATATAAAAAATATAATAAATAAAGGAAAATTAGTAAAAAATTCTTTTATTATAAAAATAATTAAAAAAAAAATTCAAGAAAAAATTTATTTAAACGGATTTATACTCGATGGATTTCCAAGAACCATTAAACAGGCAGAATCCTTAAAAAAATACATTAAAATAGAATTTATTCTATATTTAAAAATTAAATTAGAAAATATAATAAATAGAATTGAAGGTAGATTAATACACGAATCATCCGGAAGAACATATCATGAAACATTAAATCCTCCTAAAAAAAAAAATATAGATAACATAACCGGAGAATTATTAACCAAAAGAAAAGATGATACCAAAAAAATTATTATTACAAGATTACAAGAATATGAAAAATTTACTAAACCATTAATAAAATGGTTCAAAAAAGAAGAGTTGAAAAATACAATTAAATATTTAGAAATAAATGCTAATACATCTATCCAATATATTCATAAAAAAATAATTAAAAAATTAAATATAAACCAAAAAAATAATTAAAATTTCTGCGCTCTACAGGAATCGAACCTGTAACCTACAGCTTAGAAGGCTGTTGCTCTATCCAAATTGAGCTAAGAGCGCTAAAGGAAATATTATTTATATTATAAATAATATGATATAAAATATCAATCATACAATGATATATAAATTAAAATTTATATTTTAAAATTATTTAATAAAAACATTAAACCAATAAAAATACAAATTAATATTTATGTTTTATTGGTTTAAAAATAAAATTCATATTAATAAAAACAAAAATTTAAGAATTAAAATAATTTAAAATAAAAATATATATAATATTAATTATTTTAAATAATATTAAATTTTTTAATACAAACTTAACCAACAATATATTAATTATTTATTTATAAATTTATATGTAGAATTACTATAATGATCTTCTACTATAACTCCTAAAGTTAATAACTTTTGTCTAATAATATCTGCTAAATGCCATTTTTTATCTAATCGATAAACATTACGCATGCTTACTAATTCTTTAACAATAATAATATCGATCATAGATTTACGATAATTAGGAAATAAAAAATTTTTAGGTTTATGATATAATAAACCCAATATATTACCAAGAGAAATAAGATCATAAGCTAAAACATTTGCTAAAAAAATATTACTTTTCTTAATTTTATTGATATATTGTGATAATTTCTGTAATATTGAACATGCCTGAGGTGTATTAAAATCATTATTCATAGCAGTATAAAATTGATTTTTAAATACATTTCGTATTTTAATTTCATAATCTATTGGCACAACATCAATAACTGTACAATTTAATATAGAAGTATATATTTTATTTAATATATTTTTAGATAAACATAATTTTTTTTTAGAAAACAATAGGGGATGACGATAATGCGTTAATAAAATATAATACCTAATAACTTCAGAATCATATTTTTTTAATAAATTACGTATAAAAATGGTGTTCGATAATGATTTTGACATTTTTTGATTATTAATAATCACCATGCCAATATGGACCCAAAATGGTACAGAAAAAGAGTCATTTAAACTTTTTAATTGTGTAATTTCATTTTCATGATGCGGAAATAATAAATCAATGCCACCGCCATGAATATTCAGTCTATTTTTAAAAAATTTATGAATTATAGCAGAACATTCAATATGCCAACCAGGGCGACCAGGTCCCCAAGGAGACGTCCAAAATGGATCAGAACGATTTATATTGTGCTTCCATAAAACAAAATCGTCAGAATTATTTAAATTAGAGGAAAAATGAGATATTAATTCATCATAAAAATAATTTTTTATTCTATGAGATAAAGATCCATAGTTTTTATATCGATTAATAGAAAATAATACATCTTTATTATCATTAATATAAGCATATTTATTTTTTAACAAAATATCTATCGCAGATATAATATCCGCCATACATTCTGTTACACGCGGCTGACAATTCGGAATTTTTAAATTCAAAGATAAAAAATCTTCATTCATGAATTTAATCATACGTTCAACAAAAAAATTAACTGGTTCTTTGTGTTGATTTGCTTTATCAATGATTTTATCATCAATATCCGTAATATTGCGCAAATAAAAAACCTTATAACCAATATGCTCTAAATAACGTATAATAATATCAAATACTAAAAAAGTACGTGCATGACCAATATGACATAAATCATACACAGTAACACCACATACATAGATATTAATAATTTCTGTATGTAAAAATGTAAATCTCTCTTTTTTTTTTGTTAAAGTATTAAAAACTTTTAACATACTAATACTCTTAATATATAAATATAAAATTTATATAATAAATTTATTATTAAAATAAATTGTATAAAATATATATATTGTTTTATTTAATTACAAAAATGAAATATAATATATAAATATATATTAAACTTTAATTAAAAATAAATAAAAATATAAAAATACAAAAATTAATAAAAATTAGAGAATAATCATGAAAAATAACCTAGAAAAATTATTAAAATTTCCGTGTACATTTACCTATAAAGTAATAGGACTAGCACAACCTGAACTTACCAACAATATAATCAAAATTATACAAACACATATACCTGGAGATTATGCTCCACAAATAAAATCAAGCAACAAAGGAACATACCTATCAATATCAATAACAATTTGCGCACAAAATTTTAAACAAATAAAAAATTTATACAAAGAACTTAGCAAGATTCATTTAGTTAGAATGGTATTATAAATAATTTTGCGATGCGAAATTATTAAAATCCGCACCGCAAAAGTACAGCTAACATGTAAGATAAGTAAAATTTTTAAATATTTTATTATAAACTAACTACATTAGCAGCTGACGGCCCTTTTGCGCCTTCGGTAATTTCGAATTCAACACTTTGACCTTCTGCCAAAGTTTTAAACCCGTTGCTTTGGATAGCAGAAAAATGAACAAAAACATCCTTGCTTCCATCTTCTGGTGTAATGAAACCAAAACCTTTAGATTCATTAAACCACTTTACATTACCTTTAATCTTGGACATCTATATATTACCTTAGAATGAAAAATGTAAACTAAAACTTATACCTATAGTAAATGTACTATTTATAAATAATAAATCTATTATATATATTAAAAATATATTATATATAAAATATAAATATTTTATGTTAAATAAAATATTTCAATTAAAGTTAAAATTTAAAAACAATAGATATAAATAAGAATATAAAAATTTTAAAAATATGATAGAAAGTTAAAAAATAATACCTGGCAATGTCCTACTCTCACACGAGGAAACCTCGTACTACCATCGGCGTTGAAATGTTTCACTTCTGAGTTCGAAATGGATTCAGGTGGTACCATAACACTATTGTTGCCAGGTTTTATTCTTTAGAAAAACACCTCTGGTGTTGTAAGGTTAAGTCTCTCGGGTCATTAGTACTAGTTAGCTAAACATATTACTATGCGTACACACCTAGCCTATCAACGTCGTAGTCTCCAACGTCCCTTCAGTAAGTATATTTACATATACTTCAGGGAAAACTAATCTTGAGGCAAGTTTCGTGTTTAGATGCTTTCAGCACTTATCTCTTCCGTATTTAGCTACCGGGCAATGCCATTGGCATGACAACCCGAACACCAGGGATACGTCCACTTCGGTCCTCTCGTACTAGAAGCAGCCCCTCTCAATTTTCCAACGCCCACGGCAGATAGGGACCGAACTGTCTCACGACGTTCTAAACCCAGCTCGCGTACCACTTTAAATGGCGAACAGCCATACCCTTGGGACCTGCTTCAGCCCCAGGATGTGATGAGCCGACATCGAGGTGCCAAACACCGCCGTCGATATGAACTCTTGGGCGGTATAAGCCTGTTATCCCCGGAGTACCTTTTATTTGTTGAGCGATGGCCTTTCCATACAGAAACCACCGGATCACTAAGACCTGCTTTCGCATCTGCTCGCATTATCACGCTTGCAGTTAAACTGGCTTATGCCTTTGCACTAACCTCACGATGTCCAACCGTGATTAGCCAATCTTTGTACTCCTCCGTTACTCTTTGGGAGGAGACCGCCCCAGTCAAACTACCCACCAGACACTGTCTCTGTACCGGATCACGGCACTAGATTAGAAAATCCATGTTTATAGGGTGGTATTTCAAGGTCGACTCCAATGACACTGGCGTATCAAATTCTCTGTCTCCCACCTATCCTACACAATAAAAATCAATTGTCAATGTCAAGCTATAGTAAAGGTTCACGGGGTCTTTCCGTCTTGCCGCGGGTACACTGCATCTTCACAGCAAATTCAATTTCACTGAGTCCTGGATGGAGACAGCCTGGCCATCATTACGCCATTCGTGCAGGTCGGAACTTACCCGACAAGGAATTTCGCTACCTTAGGACCGTTATAGTTACGGCCGCCGTTTACCGGGGCTTCAGTCAAAAGCTTTAGGTTTCCCTTAACTTCATCGATTAACCTTCCGGCACCGGGCAGGCGTCACACCGTATACGTCCACTTTCGTGTTTGCACAGTGCTGTGTTTTTAATAAACAGTTGCAGCCAGCTGGTATCTGCGACTAACTTAAGCTTCAAAAGTAAATTTTTACACTTATATGTTAGCGTGCCTTCTCCCGAAGTTACGGCACTATTTTGCCTAGTTCCTTCATCCAGGTTCTCTCAAGCGCCTTAGTATACTCTACCTAACCACCTGTGTCGGTTTCGGGTACGATTTATATTTTACCTAAATGTTTAGAGGATTTTCTTGGAAGTGTGGTATTAGTTACTTCATTATTTACATAATTCGTATTCGTACCTTAGATTTTATATAGAAAATCGGATTTTCCTAATTTTCCATCCTACATACTTAAACCGAGACTACCAACACCCGGATAACCTAACCTACTCCGTTTCCCCATCGCAATAAAAAATAAGTACCAGAATATTAACTAGTTTCCCATCGACTACGCCTGTCGGCCTCGCCTTAGGGGTCGACTTACCCTGCCCCGATTAACGTTGGACAGGAACCCTTGGTTTTTCGGCGAGCAGGTTTTTCACCTGCTTTATCGTTACTCATGTCAGCATTCGCACTTCTGATACCTCCAACATTTTTTTCAAAATATCTTCACAGGCTTACAGAACGCTCCCCTACCCAATAAAAAATATTTATTGCCATAGCTTCGGTACATAATTTAGCCCCGTTATATCTTCCGCGCAAGCCGACTAGACCAGTGAGCTATTACGCTTTCTTTAAATGATGGCTGCTTCTAAGCCAACATCCTGGCTGTTTATGCCTTCTCACATCGTTTCCCACTTAATTATGATTTAGGGACCTTAGCTGATGGTCTGGGTTGTTTCCCTTTCCACAACGAACGTTAGCACCCGCTGTGTGTCTCCCGTGATAACATTCTTCGGTATTCGGAGTTTGCGTTGATTTGGTAGGCCGGGATGGCCCCCTAGTCAAAACAGTGCTCTACCCCCGAAGATGAATTCACGAGGCGCTACCTAAATAGCTTTCGGGGAGAACCAGCTATCTCCCGGTTTGATTGGCCTTTCACCCCTAACCACAAGTCATCCGCTGATTTTTCAACATCAGTCGGTTCGGTCCTCCAGTTGGTTTTACCCAACCTTCAACCTGCTCATGGATAGATCACCGGGTTTCGGGTCTGTATCTTGCAACTCAAAAAAATCACGCCCATTTAAGACTCGGTTTCCCTACGGCTCCCTTAACAGTTAACCTTGCTACAAAATACAAGTCGCTGACCCATTATACAAAAGGTACGCAGTCACTTTTAAATAAATCTAAAGCTCCTACTGATTGTACGTATTTGGTTTCAGGATCTATTTCACTCCCCTAACCGGGGTTCTTTTCGCCTTTCCCTTACGGTACTAGTTCACTATCGGTCATTCAGGAGTATTTAGCCTTAGAGGATGGTCCCCCTATCTTCAAACAAGATTTCTCGTGTCCCGTTCTACTTTTTGAATCCAAGAAATAAAATATTTCATATACAGGACTATCACCTTGTATCGTTAGTTTTTCCAAACTATTCTATTATACTTTAACTCTATTTTGATTCTAGGCTGTTCCCATTTCGCTCGCCACTACTCAGGGAATCTCAATTGATTTCTTTTCCTCAAGGTACTTAGATGTTTCAGTTCCCTTGGTTTGCTTTATTAACTTATTTATTAGATTAATAATGTTGTATAAACAACGGGTTTCCCCATTCGGAAATCGTCGGATAATAACGCTTCATATCAGCTGACCGACGCTTATCGCAGATTAGTACGTCCTTCATCGCCTCTGAATGCCAAGGCATCCACCAAACACGCTTATTATACTTAACCTTACAACCCACAGGTGTTTTTCTAAAATTTCTATCATATCCAAATTTTTAAAGAACTTCACTATTAATCTGTTTCAGATTAAACAAAAAGATTATATCATATATTTTTTTTTTAGTACACAAAAATATTTTAATTTTTGTCCCCTAGGGGATTTGAACCCCTGTTGCCGCCGTGAAAGGGCGATGTCCTAACCACTAGACGAAGAGGACAGAAAATACTTAATATAATTATATATTTCAATGTTACAGAATGTATCTAAAGTGTCAAGTGTTTTTTATAAATTTAACAGAAATATATTTATTAATTTAATATTATTTACATTAAAAAAATTTTTATCAAGTTTTATAAAAATATCCATTAAATAATTTTTATAAAAATACATAAGAATTTATTTATATAACAGGTCAATATTTTTTTTAATATTTGGTAATACATTAAACCACGAAAAACATGAATAGGCTGCTTGAGCCACTAACATACCTAAACCATCCGAAATATATTTACTACCCAAAGATTTACATAATAATAAAAATGGAGTTAATATACGTGTTTTTGAGTAAGATACGTCATAACATCTAGTATGAGGAAAAACTAAATTTTTTGGAAAATCAGGAGATTTATTATATAAACCACATGAAGTGACATTGATAATAAGGTCAAAATTATTTATACATGTATCAGTTGAAAATAAAGAAATATTTCCAAAAATTTTAAATCTATTGACTAATTTAACTGCTTTGCTAATTGTTCTATTTAACACACATACAGAGCATTTTTCTTGTAATAAATGATATATAATAGAATAAGCAGCTCCTCCAGAACCCAATAATAATATTTGAGATCGTTTTTTAATATATTGCAATCGCTTTAAATCAAAAATTAAACCTATTCCATCAGTATTATCACCTAAAATGTTATAATCTGACAATTTTATCAATGTATTAATGGAACCTGAAATTTTTGCTATTTTTGTATATTTATTTGGTATTATAAATGATTTTTTTTTAAACGGTACCGTAATATTACACCCCAAGCCTCCATTTCTTAAAAATTTTATTACTTTAGTAAAAAAATTTGATTTTGTACATAAAAAAGAGTTATAATTGTAATTAATATTTATTTCTTTAGAAAAATTACTATGTATTATAGGAGATAAAGAATGATCTACCGGATTACCAAATAAAGCAATATATTTTTTTTTTTTTATAAAATTTTCTATGTTCATGTCTGTTCCTAAAAAATAAGTAATAACTGTGATATCCATACAAATATATAAAAATCCATTAATATATTAATTAATATATAATATTATATATGTCAATACATAAAATTTTAAAATTTCCAGATTATCGTTTACGTTTAAAATCAAAACCAATAAAAAAAATCAATAAAAAAACAATAAAAATTATATACGATATGTTTGATACCATGTATGCTAATAACGGAATTGGATTAGCGGCACCACAAATTAATATATTAAAAAAAATTATAGTTATCAGTTCGCTTACATCCAATCAATCAGAATTGATTTTAATTAATCCTGTTATTTTAAAAAAAAATCAAGAATATATAAATACACAAGAAGGTTGTTTGTCTATACCTAACAAAACAGCCATTATTAACAGATCTAGTTATATAAAAATACAAGCTTTTAATCATCTTGGTAAATTATTCACACTAGAAGCGAGATCATTATTATCTATTTGTATTCAACATGAAATGGACCATCTAATCGGGAAATTATTTATAGACTATATACACTAATGTATTTTCTATCAAATAAATTATCGTATTTATTATATGTTAAAAAAAAAATTAAAAATTATTTTTGCAGGTAGCAATGAATTTTCATTAGCACACCTTCGTTCATTATTTTATTCTAAACACACCATTGCAGCAATAATCATTAAACTGGATAATATCTATTGTAAAAAAAAAGAAAATCGGTTTTCTCCTATTAAAAAATTTGCAATTCGGCATAATATCTCAATCTTACAAACAAATAATTTATATGAAAAAAAAATTTATTCATCGATTTTAAAAATATATGCAGATATATTAATCGTATCTTCTTACGGATCAATAATTCCAGATAAAATTTTGCAATTATTTACTTTTGGCGGTATTAATATACATGCTTCTTTATTACCTCGATGGAAAGGCGCTGCACCAATTCAATGGGCAATATTATCAGGAGATAAGTATACCGGAATTAGCGTAATAAAAATGAATTCTAAAATTGATTGCGGGAAAATCATTTATCAATTATCTTGTCCAATTAATATAACTGATAATGCAATAACATTATCCGCTAAATTAATTCCTATTTCATTACAGTGTATGTATCAATCATTAAATATAATTGCAGAATCTAATATAAAAAATTTACACAAAAATAAAAATGTTATAGAAACCATTGCTCCAAAAATAAAAAAAATAGATGCTAAAATAAACTGGTCATATCCAGTAATAAAAATAGACCGATTAATCAGAGCATTTATTATATGGCCATGTTGTTATTTTTTCATTAATAACTATTGTATAAAAATTAAAAAATCATCCATCATATCTTTTGAAAAAACAAATTTTAAAAATGGAGAAATTATTAACATTAGTAAAGAAGGAATAGCAGTTAATACTCAAAAAGGAGTATTAAATATAAAAAAAATACAAATACCTGGTAAAAAAACTCTGCATATTAAACAAATTTTAAATTCAAATAAAAAATTTTTTATTAAAAATACTATTTTAAAATAACAATTAAAATTAATTTATATAAAAATAAAAAATTTTTTAAATAACAAGAACGGCATAAAAATGCCGTTTTTATTAAACTAATATATATATAAAATACATTAAATTTTGGTTTAATAATTTTTATAAATTTCGGTCTACTAACTCTATATATGCAATTACAGCATTATCACCTTTTCTGAAACCACATTTTAAGATACGTAAATAACCGCCAGGTCGAGAATAAAAATGAGGTCCTAACTCACGAAATAATTTTTTTACTGTAAAAATATCACGAATACGAGAAAATATTAATCGACGATTAGAAATCGTATCATATTTCGATATTGTAATAATCGGTTCAACAAAACGACGTAATTCTTTAGCTTTTGGTAAAGTAGTTTTAATATGCTCATATCTAATTAATGAACATGTCATATTTTTTAACATAGATTCTAAATGACTACGTTTTCTATTTAATAATCGTCCTATTTTTCGATGTCTCATAATTTATATACCTTACTAAAAATATGTAAAAATTTTTACATTATGTATAAAATAATATTGTTAAAAATATTTAATCTTCAATAAGATTTTTAGGAGGCCAATTATCTAACTTCATACCTAATGACAAACCTCGAGCTGCTAATATATCTTTAATTTCAGTTAATGATTTTTTTCCTAAATTAGGAGTTTTTAATAATTCTACTTCAGTTTTTTGAACTAAATCACCAATATAATGAATACTTTCTGCTTTTAAACAATTAGCAGATCGTACTGTTAACTCTAAATCGTCTACGGGTCGTAATAAACTAGGCTCAAATTCAGGCTTTTCTTCTTTTATTTCCGGTTCACGTATCCCTCTTAAATCCACAAAAGATTCTAGTTGTTCTGCTAAAATGGTAGCTGCTTTTCTAATTGCTTCTTCTGGATCAATCGTTCCATTAGTTTCCATATCAATAATTAATTTATCTAAATCAGTTCTTTGTTCTACCCTAGCAGCTTCGACGTTATAGACTATACGTTCTATAGGACTGTATGATACATCTAAAAATAGTTTTCCAACAATACGATCAGTTTGCATCAAATCTTTTCTAGACTGCGCTGTAACATAACCTCTGCCTCGCATTATCTTGATACGCATATCGATATAAACATTTGGACAAGTAATATGACAAATTACATGATTTAAATTTACAATTTCTATAGAATAATCGCGATCAATATCCGCAGCAATAACTGGGCCAATACCACTTTTTTTTAAATGTAATATAATTTCATCTTTTCCAAATAATTTTACAGATAAACCCTTTAAATTCAATAATATATCTAATATATCTTCTTTTATACCCTCTTTATGCATATATTCATGCAAAATACCATTTATCTCAACTTCAGTAACAGCACATCCTGACATAGAAGATAATAAAATTCTTCTTAATGAATTACCTAACGTATATCCAAAACCACGTTCTAATGGTTCTAATGTAATTTTAGCATGTGTAGAACTAATATGTTCAATATTAACTAATCTAGGTTTTAAAAAATCTTCTACAAATTCTTGCATTCGTCTCCTCTCTAATAGAGTTCTATTTAGAATACAGTTCTACAATCAAATGTTCATTTATATCTGCAGATAAATCATTACGTTCAATAGAACGTATAAAAATACCTTCCATAATTTTATAATTTGTATCTAACCAACTAGAAGTTTCACGTTGTTTCATAATTTCAATAGAAGCCTGAATTCTTAATTGATTCTTAGATTTTTCACAAACAGATATTTTATCGTTTACAGAAACTTGAAAGGAAGGAATATTAACTATTCGATTATTTACGCAAATTGATTTATGATTAATTAATTGGCGTGATTCTAAACGAGTAGCACCAAAACCCATACGATAGACAATATTATCTAAACGATGCTCTAATAAAAATAATAAATTCTGACCCGTGTTACCTTTTAATTTAGAAGCTTTTTTATAATAATTATGAAACTGTCGCTCTAATATTCCATACAAACGTCGTAATTTTTGTTTTTCCCGTAGTTGTTTAGCATATTCAGATAAACGTAGTTTACGTGATCCATGTTGTCCAGGAGCTTGGTCAATATTACATTTCGATTCAATAGAACGTACGCCTGATTTTAAAAATAAATCTGATCCTTCTCGTCTACTTAATTTTAATTTAGGACCCAAATATTTTGCCATGTATATTATTTTCCTGTTAATTATATATAAAACAACTAAACTCTACGTTTTTTCGGAGGTCGACATCCATTATGAGGAATTGGTGTCACATCAGTAATATTAGTAATACGAAAACCAGAAGCGTTTAACGCTCGAATAGTAGATTCACGACCTGGACCCGGACCCTTTACCATAATTTCTAAATTTTTTATTCCGTAGTCCTTAACACGATCTGCGCATTTTTCCGCAGCTACTTGTGCTGCAAAAGGAGTTGATTTTCTAGAACCTCTAAAACCAGAACCACCAGAAGTTGCCCAACCCAATGTATTACCTTGACGATCAGTAATTGTAACAATTGTATTATTAAATGACGCATGAATATGCGCAATACCATCTAAAATTTGTTTTTTAATACGTTTCTTAGAAGGACTTGTTTTTTTTTTCAACATAATCAATTATTTTCCTAATTATCTACTTTTTATTAACTTTCTCGGTCCTTTGCATGTACGAGCATTAGTTTTAGTTCTTTGTCCACGTACCGGAAGATGTTTTCTGTGACGTAATCCTCTATAACAACCAATATCCATTAATCTTTTAATATTAATAGTTTTTTCTCTACGCAAATCTCCCTCTACAATTAATTTTGATATTATCAAACGTAACTTTTCAATTTGTTGTTCATTTAATTTATTTACTTTAATATCATATTGAATCTTTACATCATTACAAATTTTTTTAGACGAAGATAATCCAATACCATAAATTTCTGTCAATGCTATTAATATGTGTTTATAATCAGGAATATTTATTCCAGCAATTCTCGCCATAAATATTTCTCCATATATATCAAATACAATTCAATTATTAATAATAATAAAAATATTTTCTTTATTTATAAAGAAATTGTTTATATCCATGATATGTTAATATTGTTAATATTGTTGATATTAACCCTGTCTTTGTTTATGTTTAGGGTCATTACTGCAAATGACGCGAATCACATTTTTTCGGCGTATAATTTTACAACTACGACATAATTTTTTAACTGATGCGCGAACTTTCATAAATTCTCCAAAAAATAAAAATATATACTTTTTTTTTAATTTTTTAAATATAAGTTTGCTTTTTTTAATATTTTTTTATATTGAGTAGACATCATTAATGTTTGTATTTGTATAATAAATTCCATAAGAACTACTACCACAATTAATAAAGAAGTACCACCAAAATAAAATGGCACCTTAAACCATTCGCGCATAATATCTGGAACTAAACATATAAATACAGTGTACACAGAACCAATTGTAGTTAATTTTAAAACAATTTTTTTAATATATTGTTCTGTACGTATACCTGGCCGTATTCCAGGCAAAAAAGCACCAGATTTTTTTAAATTTGTAGCTGTATCTCGTACATTGAACATAATATTAGTATAAAAAAAACAAAAAAATACTATTAATATAATATTTATTATTACATAAATACTATGATTAAATTTAAAAAAATCAAAAAATTTTATTAAGTAAATAAAATTACCAAATATATAACGACAATAAGTTACAATAATCGATGCAAATAAAATTAAACTAGACGAAAAAATTACAGGGACCACTCCAGCCATATTAATTTTTAAGGGTAAAAAACTATGATGTGATGCATATATACGTCGACCTTGTTGACGACGAGCATAACATACAGTAATTTTACGTTGACTTTTTTCTAAAAAAACTACTATAAAAATAGCAACAAACATTATTAATGAAATAAAAATCATATATAAAATACTAAAATGATTAATATGCATAACTGAAATTGTTTGTTTGATAGAAACAGGTAAAGTAGCTACTATTCCAAAAAAAATAATTAAAGAAGTGCCGTTACCTAAACCCTTTTCTGTAATAAATTCTCCTAACCACATTAAAAATATAGTTCCAGTTACTAAACTAATAACTGCAATTACATAAAAATAAAAATCTGTAAATATAAAAATATTCTGCATACCGGGAATAAATGGTAATCCAACAATAACACTAATAGATTGAATTATTGATAATAATAAAGTCAAATATTTGGTATATTGATTAATTTTTTTATTTCCTGCTTCTCCTTCTTTTTTTAAATTACGTAAATGTGAAAAAATTAATGTTAATAGCTGTATTATAATAGAAGAAGAAATATAAGGCATAACCCCTAACGTAAATACCGAAACACGATTTAATGATCCTCCAGAAAAAATATTAAACATTGTTAATAAAGAACTATTTTGGTGAATTAAAAATTGTTCTAAAACTTTTATATTAATACCAGGAATAGGAATAAAAGAACCTATACGAAATATTATAATAGCTATAAAAACAAACCATATTCTTTTTTTTAAATTATATAATGTAGACATAATATATTTTCTATTAATAAACAATTATTTAAATAAAATAATAATATATTTAATTTTGAATAGTACCTCCAACTGATTCAATACAAAAACGAGCTCCTTGTGTTACGGTAATTCCGGAAACTACTATCGGTTTATTGATTATTCCTGCTTTAATAATTTTAACATATTTAATATGTTTTTTAATTAAATTTACTTGTTTTAAAACAGCAAGGTTTATCTTATCAAATTGAGATAATTGATTTAATTCAAATAATCGAATTTCATCCACAAAATTTTTTTTATTAGAAGTAAAACCAAATTTCGGTAATCTTCGATATAGCGGCGTTTGACCTCCTTCAAAACTATTACGAATTTTTCCTCCAGATCTAGATTTTTGACCTTTATGACCTCTTCCTCCTGTTTTACCTAATCCCGATCCAATACCTCTACATACACGTTTTCTTTTTTTTTTTATACATACCGAATTTGATAATAAATTTAAATACATAATTTATTCCTTTAACTAAAAGTTACCATATAAAAAACTTTTTTTATCATACCTCGAACAGCAGAAGTATCTTCTCGTTCTACAATATCACCGATATGACGTAAACCTAATCCTTTCATAGTAGATATATGTTTTGGTAAACGACCAATTTGACTTTTTATTTGTTTGATAGAAATTTTTTTCATAAATTAATTCACCATTTATTTTAAAATTTAATAATAGATTTACCAAGTTTTTTGGCAATCATATCTGGCGATCGAACTTTTTTTAAACCATTAATAGTCGCCCGAACTACATTAATTGGATTAGTAGATCCATATATTTTAGCTAAAATATTTTGAATACCAATAACTTCTAATACAGATCTCATAGCTCCTCCAGCAATAATTCCAGTACCTTCCGATGCCGGTTTCATAAATATATTAGATCCTGTATGAGAACCATGTACAGAATGTTGAATAGTTTTATGGAATAACGGAATTAAAATCATATTTTTTCTTGCTTGTTCCATAGCTTTTTGAATCGCTGAGGGGACTTCGCGCGCTTTTCCGTAACCAAATCCAACTTTTCCATTACCATCCCCCACTACTGTTAATGCAGTAAAAGAAAAAATTCTTCCACCTTTAACTGTTTTTGATACACGATTTACGGAAATTAATTTTTCTTGTAATTCTACAGATAATTTTTTATCAGAATTCATATATATCTCCATTTTAAAAAACTAAACCAGATATACGAGCTGATTCAGCTAATTCTTTAATTCGACCATGATATTTAAAACCAGAACGATCAAAAAAAACAGTTGTTATTTTTTTTTTTAACGCTCGTTGCGCAATTAATTGGCCGATTATTTTTGCAGAACATTTATTACCAGTATAAATATCATTAATATTTAATTTTTTAAATTCTAAAGTAGAAGCGCATACTAATACTTTCGCTGTATTACGAGAAATAATTTGAGCATAAACATGTCTAGATGTACGATGTACAACTAATCGAAAAATACGATGACTACAAACATTTTTACGTATTTTGGTATAACGCCGAATACGAGAATTTTTTTTATTTAATTGTCCTTTCATACTACTTTTTTTTCGCCTCCTTAATGCGCACAACTTCATTTAAATAACGAATACCTTTACCTTTATATGGTTCAGGAATACGATAAGATCGTATATTAGCAGCTACTTGTCCAACAAGTTGTTTGTCTATTCCTGTTAAAACAATCTCATTTTGAGGTAATAATATTACTTTTATTGTATTAGGAATTTTATAAATAATAGGATGCGAAAATCCTAAATATAATTTTAAAATATTAGTGTTTTCCATTATAACACGATAACCAATACCAATTAAATTTAATTGTTTTTTAAATCCAACTGTAACACCTACAATCATAGTATAAACTAAAGAACGATAAGTACCAGCTTGCATCCAACCATATGATTCAGATAAATGATCATGTGAAAAAAATAAAGAATTATTTTTTCTAGTAATTTTAATACATTTATGTATTTTACGTGTTAAAGAACCTAACGGACCATTAATAATGACTTCTAATTTAGATAAAAAAAACGTTACATTTTCGGGAATTGTAATAGATGATTTAGCAATACGAGACATTTTTATATTCCTTCATTCTAATAAAACAAATAATATTAATCCACATAACATATAACTTCTCCACCTAATCCTTTTTGTCGCGCAATTCGATCCGTCATAATTCCTCTTGATGTAGAAATAATAGCAATACCTAAATTATTCATAACAACAGGTAATTTATACTTTTTACAATACTTACGCAAACCTGGACGACTGACTCGAGAAATATGTTCAATAACTGATTTACCATTAAAATATTTTAAAAAAATTTTTAACTGTATAATCTTTATATTTTGAATTTTATAACTACCAATATATCCTTCATATTTTAAAACTTTTATAATATTTTCTTTCATTTTAGAAAAAGGAACTACTACAAAAATTTTATTTGCATTTTGACCGTTACGAATACAAGTTAACATATCTGCTATAGGATCCTGCATACTCATAAAATATACCTTATATATTAAAATTAAATTAATTAAAAATATTGTAACAGTTTACCAACTCGCCTTAGTTAAACCCGGAATTTCTCCTCTCATGGCAGCTTCACGTAATTTCATACGACTTAATCCAAATTTACGCAAAAAAGCATGTGGACGTCCAGTTTGTCGACAACGATTACGTTGTCGAGATGGACTAGAGTCTCGAGGTAAAGTTTGTAATTTTAGCATAGCATTCCAACGATCTTTATCTAAAGATGTTTTAGATTTTATAATTTTTTTTAATTGAGATCGTATTGTACGATATTTTAATGCTAATTTAATTCTCTTAATTTCTCGTTCTTTCATAGATTGCTTAGCCATATAATTCACCATTATAATTTTATTTTTGGAAAGGAAAGTTAAACGCAACTAAAAGAGATTCACACTCTTGATCTGATCGAGCATTAGTAGTAATAGTAATATCCATACCTCGAACAGAATCAATTTTTTCATAATTAATTTCTGGAAAAATAATTTGTTCACGAATACCCAGGCTATAATTACCTCTTCCATCAAATGATTTACGGGACATACCTCTAAAATCACGTATACGCGGTATTGCAATAGTAATAAGTTTATCGAAAAAATCCCATTTCCTCCTACCTCTTAAAGTAACTTTACATCCAATAGGATATCCCTTCCGAATCTTAAAAGTTGCAATAGATTTTTTAGCAACAGTAATAACTGGTTTTTGACCAGAAATTTGAGTTAAATCATTTATCGCATATTCCAATATTTTTTTATCTATAACTGACTTTCCTACACCCATATTTAAAGTAATTTTTGTTATTTGAGGAACAGCCATTATAGTAGAATAATTAAATTCATTCATTAACTTAGGAATAACATAAGTAATATAATAACGATGTAATCTAGACATAAAATCACCTTTTTTATTTTAATAATTCTTCTTGAGTAGATTTATATCTACGTTTTTTTTTACCTGAAATCCAAACAAATTCTACTTTATCTGCTTCATTAGTTTTTTTATTAAAAATTGATACATTAGATATATGAATAGGTGATTCCTGTAAAATAATTCCGCCCATTTGCTGTCTTTCTGGAATTGCCTTTTGATGTTTTTTTACTATATTAATTCCTTGTACAATTAACATACTATTCTTACGATATATTTTTTTTACTATACCAACTTTACCTTTATCTCGTCCGGTTAATATTATTACTACATCATTTAAATGTATTTTTGCAGCCATAATTTTATTTTCCTTTTTATAATACTTCTGGAGCTAAAGAAATAATTTTCATAAAAGATTCTGTTCTTAATTCTCGTGTAACCGGACCAAATATACGAGTTCCAATAGGTTGTCCGGTAGTATCATTTAGAATAACACATGCATTGTTGTCAAAACGAATCATAGATCCATCTACTCTACGAATTCCTTTTTTCGTACGAACAATAACAGCCTTCATAACATCACCTTTTTTTACTTTACTACGAGGAATTGCTTCTTTTATTGCTATTTTTATAGTATCTCCGATATTAGCGTATCGTCGACGAGAACCACCTAATACCTTTATACACATTACTAAACGTGCACCAGAATTATCAGCTACATGTAAAATAGTCTGTACTTGAATCATACATATATCCTTATAATGTTAAATTTATAAAATAAATTAATAATAAATTAAAAATACATATGTTAAAATAACAGAATAGAAGACATGAAACTATTTGTATACAATTCTCATGCCTCCTTATTTTTAAAAATAAAAAATTTTAAATTATTGATTTTTCTATAACACGTAATAAAGTCCAAGATTTAGTTTTGGATATTGGTCGACATTCACATATTTCAACTAAATCTCCAATATTACAAATATCTTTTTCATCATGTATACATAATTTTGTTCTTTTATTAATAAACTTACCGTACATAATATGTTTTACTCTACGATCTATAGTAACAATAGCAGATTTTTGCATCTTATTACTAGTAACATAACCCTGTAAAATATTTTTTTTTTCATTCATAATTAATTATTTGTCCAATTCATTAACAAAGTTTTTATACGCGCAATCTTCCTTCTTATCTTCCTTATCAAATGTGTCTTTTTTAATTTTCCAGATGATAACTGAAGACGAACATTAAATTGTTCTTGTAATAATTCCAATAATTTTTTTTTTAAATCTTGTTTATTAATATTATATTGTGTAATATTATGCATAATTATATTACCGTTTTAGCAACAAAAATAGTTTTAATAGGTAATTTAGATGAAGCTAGTTTAAACACAGATCGAGATTCTTCTTCTGATATACCTTTAATTTCATATAATATTTTACCAGGCTGCACTAGTGCTACCCAGTATTCAACATTTCCTTTACCTTTACCCATACGTACTTCTAAAGGTTTTTGTGTAATAGGTTTATCTGGAAAAACACGAATCCACATTTTACCTTGGCGTTTTACAGATCTTGTAATTGTTCTGCGAGCAGATTCAATTTGTCGAGACGTTAATCTACCTCGATCAATAGCTTTTAAACCATACGTTCCAAAGTTAATTTTATTATCTACAGACAAACCTCTATTTTTTCCTTTATGCATTTTACGAAATTTTGTACGTTTTGGTTGCAACATATAAACTAATCTCCATAACATTTATCTACGATATTTTCGAGAAAATTTTTTTATTGGGCTAATTTGTTTTTTATCTTTTTTATGATTTGCAATCATACCATCCAATATTTCACCTTTAAAAATCCATACTTTTACACCAATTACTCCATACGTAGTATGTGCTTCTGAAGTACTATATTCAATATCCGCTCTTAACGTATGTAAAGGCACTCTTCCCTCTCTATACCATTCCCTACGTGCAATTTCTACACCCCCTAACCGTCCGCTGATTTCAACCTTAATACCTTTTGCTCCTTGACGAATAGCGTTTTGTACAGAACGTTTCATAGCTCGACGAAACATTATTCGTCTTTCTAGTTGCGAAGCAATATTATCAGCTACTAATTTAGCATCTAGTTCTGGTTTTCTAATTTCCGAAATATTAATTTGAGCTGGTACACTAGTTAATTTAGAAATTTCAACACGTAATTTTTCAACATCTTCTCCTTTTTTACCAATCACTATACCAGGCCTGGCTGTATATATCGTTAATTTAATACTTTTTGACAAACGTTCAATAATAATTTTTGATATCGAAGCTGTTATTAATTTTTTCATTATAAAACTACGAACTTTAAAATCATTATCTATATAGTCAGGAAATTCTTTTTTACTAGCAAACCAAATAGAATTCCAAGATCTAATAATACCTAAACGCATACCATTAGGATGTACTTTTTGACCCATTATGATTCTCCAGAATGTGCAATATCAGATAAAATTATTGTCATGTGACTTGTTCGCTTTAAAATTCGATCTGCCCTACCTTTTGCTCGAGGCATCATACGCTTTAAACTGCTGCCACTGTCAACAAAAATTTTTGAAATAATTAATATTTTTATGTTACAACCATAATTATGTTCAGCATTAGAAATAGCAGACTGTAATAATTTTTTTATTAAAAATGCTGATTTTTTATTTAAATTTGACAAAATATGTAATGCTGATAATGCATTTTTACCGCGAATAATATCAGCAACAAGACGAATTTTTTGAGCAGAAGAACGAATTTGATTATACTTAGCTAATATATTCATATATATATTCTTTATAATTTATTTAATTGGTTTTTTAATTTTTTTATCTGCAGTATGACCTCTATAAGTTCTCGTAATAGAAAACTCTCCCAATTTATGACCAACCATTTCTTCTGTGATAAATACAGGCACATGCTGGCGTCCATTATGAACTAATATCGTTAAACCAATCATATTTGGAAAAATAGTAGATCTTCGAGACCATGTACGAACTGGTTTTTTTATTTTTTCTCTTAATATTTTTTGAATCTTGTTTAGTAAGTGAACATCAATAAAAGGCCCTTTTCTAAGAGAACGCGGCATATATTACCCCATATAATTATTTTTTTCTGTGACGTATAATAAATCTTTCAGTTCTTTTATTTTTTCTAGTTTTTTTACCTTTCGTTTTTAAACCCCACGGACTAACAGGATGCTTACCAAAATTTCTACCCTCACCACCTCCATGCGGATGATCAACTGGATTCATTGCTGTACCACGTACTGTAGGCCTTATGCCGAGTCGACGATTAGCTCCCGCTTTTCCTAAAACGCGCAACATATGTTCTGCATTTCCAACCTCACCTATAGTAGCACGACATTCTACATGAATTTTTCTTAATTCTCCTGACCGTAAACGAATAACAACATATTGATCTTCTTTTGATATCAATTGCGCATAACTACCTGCAGACCTAGCAATCTGACCTCCTTTACCAATTTTTATTTCAATATTATGTATAATCGTTCCGATTGGAATATTTTTTAATGGCAAGACATTACCTATTTTAATTAAAGCTGAATTTCCAGATTCTACTACATCACCTACTTTAATACCTTTAGGTTCTAAAATATAACTTCTACTACCATCACGATATAATATTAATGCTATATTAGATGATCGATTCGGATCATATTCGATTCTCTGAACAACTGCTTTAACATTATCTTTACATCGTTTAAAATCAATACAACGATATAATTTCTTATGCCCGCCACCTATATGACGTGTAGTAATACGACCGTAATTATTTCTACCTCCTGTTTTATTTTTTTTTTGTAATAAAGGAGCATAAGGTCTTCCTTTGTATAAATTAGGATGAACAACTTTTATTACATGACGCCTACCAGGCGATGTTGGTTTGCATTTTACAATTGCCACAAAAAACTCCTTGTTATATTTATTTAGAATGACCTAAAAACTCCAAATTTTGACCTGGCCGTAAAATTATATATGCTTTTTTCCAATCTCTACGCTTAAAGATTTTATTTTTTTGTCGTTTTTTTTTACCTTTAACAATTAACGTATTAATTTTATATACCTGAACATTAAAGAGTTTTTCAATAGCTGATTTAATTTCAAATTTAGTAGAGTTTTTTAATACTTTTACAACTACAGTGCTATTTTTTTGCATATTATCTGATGTTTTATCAGATACGTGTGGTGCTAATATTACTTTTAATAATCTTTCCGTAAGAATCATTAAAACATGTCCTCAATTTTTTTAATTGCTGATACCGTTACTACAACATTATCATATGATATCAAACTAACGGGATTAATAGAATTTACACTAAGAACACAAACATGGTATAAATTTCTAGACGCATAAAATAAATTACGACTAATATTATCAGTAATAATTAAAACACGTTTAAAATTCATAGATTGTACTTTTTTAAATAATAATTTTGTTTTAGGATTCTTAACATCGAAATCTTTAAATAAAAATAAACGATTTTGCCGAATTAATTCCGAAAAAATACTTTTTATAGCTCCTTTATACATTTTTTTATTTATCTTAAAAATATATTTTTTAGGCTTTGCCGCAAATGATACACCTCCTGATCGCCAAATAGGACTTCTTAATGATCCTGAACGAGCTCTACCTGTCCCTTTTTGTCGCCACGGTTTTTTTCCCGATCCAGATACTTCTGATCTACTCTTTTGAGCTTTACTACCCTGTCTTTGACGAGCCAAGTATGCTACTGCAATTTGATGAACAAGCGGTTCATTAAACGCAACATTAAAAATGTTTTCAGGTAGTATATATCGCTTGCCCGTATCATGAAATATTACTTCCATATTTTCATACTCCTTTATTGTCCTTTAACAGAAGGATTTAATACTACATCTCCACCAATAGAACCGGGAACAGAACCCTTAATTAAGATTATTTTTTTAATATTATCTATTTTTATAACTCGTAAATTTTGAATAGTAATACGTACATTACCTAAATGACCAGACATTTTTTTACCTTTAAAAACATGACCAGGAGTTTGATTTTGACCAATAGATCCGGGTACACGATGAGATAAAGAATTACCGTGAGTAGCATCTTGCATCCTAAAGTTCCAACGCTTAACTGTACCAGCAAAACCTTTTCCTTTAGTAACACCAGTAATATCTACTTTTTTAATATGATTAAATGAATTAATCGTTATTATTTGACCACATTTAAACTGTGATAATGTTTTACATCTAAACTCCCATAAACCTCTACCAACAGGAGCATTATGTTTAATAAAATGACCTCGTTCTGGTTTTAAAATACTATTTTTCTTTTTTGTTCCCGTAGTAACTTGAATAGATTCATAGTAATCAGTTTTTAATGATTTAATTTGTACTACAACATTATCTAGTACCTCAATAACAGTCACAGGAATAGATGAATTATCATCCGCAAAAATACGTGTCATTCCTAATTTTTTACCTACTAAACCTATCATGGCCGAATTGCCCTTATTAATTAACACTGAATGTTTATAATAATTTTAATTTAACCTAAACTAATTTGAACATCAACACCGGCAGCAAGATCTAAACGCATTAATGCATCAACGGTTTTTTCTGTTGGTTGCACAATATCAATCAATCGTTTGTGAGTTCTAATTTCATATTGATCGCGAGCATCTTTATTAACATGCGGTGATATTAAAACAGTAAATCGTTCTTTACGAGTAGGTAGAGGTATTGGGCCTAATACTTTAGCTCCAGTACGTTTTGCTGTATCTACAATTTCTGCAGTAGATTGATCAATTAAACGGTAATCAAATGCTTTTAAACGAATACGAATTCTTTGATTCTGCATAAATACAGAACTCCTTATTTAAATAAAACCTACTCTTATTAATTTAATGGAATAAAATTAATATCTTGATAATTATATTGTTATATAAAATATAATTAATCTATAACATATAAATTATGTCAAGAAAAGAGATCAAACTCTATTCTTGACAAAATGTCAAAATATTGATATATAATAAAATTTATACCAAAATTATGCAATCACTTTTGTAACTACACCAGCCCCAACTGTCCGTCCTCCTTCTCTAATAGCAAAACGTAATCCTTCAGCCATTGCAATTGGATGTATTAAATTAACAACCATTTTTATATTATCTCCAGGCATCACCATTTCTACATTTTCAGGTAATTCAATAGAACCTGTAACATCAGTGGTACGAAAATAAAATTGAGGACGATATCCTTTAAAAAACGGAGTATGTCTTCCACCTTCTTCTTTTGATAAAACATATACTTCAGATTCAAATTTTAAATGAGGATGAATAGTGCCAGGTTTTGCAAGAACTTGGCCGCGTTCAATGTCATCACGTTTTGTACCTCTTAATAAAATTCCTACATTTTCTCCAGCACGACCTTCGTCTAATAACTTACGAAACATCTCAACTCCTGTACATATTGTTTTAGTAGTAGATTTAATTCCAACAATTTCAATTTCTTCACCTACTTTAATAATACCTCGTTCAATACGTCCAGTTACTACTGTACCTCTTCCAGAAATAGAAAAAACATCTTCTATGGGTAACAAAAAAGGTTCGTCAATTGCTCTAACTGGTACAGGAATATATGTATCTAGATAATTTGCTAACTCAATAATTTTATCCTCCCAAATCTTTTCACCCTCTAAAGCTTTTAACGCTGATCCGCGAACTATTGGAATATCATCTCCAGGAAAATCATATTGTGTCAATAAATCACGAACTTCCATTTCTACTAATTCTAATAATTCTTCATCATCTACCATATCACATTTATTTAAAAAAACGATGATGTGAGGTACACCCACTTGTCTACCTAACAAAATATGTTCTCTAGTTTGAGGCATAGGACCATCAGTTGCCGCTACTACCAATATTGCTCCATCCATTTGAGCAGCACCAGTAATCATGTTTTTTATATAATCTGCGTGACCGGGACAATCTACATGAGCATAATGGCGAATTTTAGTATCATATTCAACATGTGATGTATTAATAGTAATTCCTCTAGCTTTTTCTTCAGGAGCATTATCAATCTGATCAAAAGCACAAGCTGTCCCGCCAAATCGATTAGATAAAACAGTAGTAATTGCGGCAGTTAAAGTAGTCTTACCGTGGTCTACATGTCCAATAGTTCCTACATTAATATGAGGCTTAGAACGATTAAATTTTTCTTTTGACATTGTTTGATCCTTAATTATTTAAATTATGTTTATAAAAATATTAAAAATTATCAGTATAATTGATACAAATTAAATTTGTCGATTCGAAATAATTGAATCGCAAATGGTATGAGGCGCTTCTGTATATTTCATAAATTCCATAGAATAAGAAGCTCTACCCTGTGTTTGAGACCGTAAATCAGTTGCATAACCAAACATTTCTGATAACGGAATATACGCCTTAATATTTTTACCGCCAATAGCATCGTCACCCATTCCTTCAATAATTCCGCGTCGTCGATTAATATCTCCAATTACATCACCCATATATTCTTCCGGAGTTTCTACTTCTACTTGCATAATGGGCTCTAATAAAATCGGATTAGCTTGCTTAAACGCTAATTTAAATGCATAAGAAGCCGCTAATTTAAAAGCTAATTCAGAAGAATCAACATCGTGATATGAACCATCATGTAAACGAACCCCAATATCTACAACAGGATATCCAGCTAAAGGACCTGATTTTAACTGTTCTTGAATACCTTTATCAATCGCAGAAATATATTCTCCTGGAATTACACCACCTTTAATATCATTTATAAAAGAATATCCGGAATTATTGGATTGTAAAGGAAAAATATCAATTACAACATGTCCATACTGACCTCTTCCTCCTGATTGTTTTATATGTTTACCAGCAACATCAAATACTTTTTTTAAAATCGTTTCACGATATGCAACTTGTGGTTTTCCTATATTAGCATCTACTTTAAATTCACGTTTCATACGATCAATAATAATTTCTAGATGCAATTCTCCCATTCCAGCTACAATAGTCTGGTTAGATTCTTGATCTGTCCATACGCGAAAAGAAGGATCTTCTTTAGCTAATCTATTTAACGCTAATCCCATTTTTTCTTGATCTACTTTTGTTTTGGGTTCTACAGCAATTGAAATGACTGGTTCCGGAAAATCCATTTTTTCTAAAACAGTAGGATACTTTACATCACACAATGTATCTCCGGTCGTAACATTTTTTAAACCTATAGCTGCAGCAATATCTCCTGCTCGTACCTCTTTAATTTCCTCACGTTTATTTGCGTGCATTTGAACAATTCGACCAAACCGTTCAGTATGATTTTTTACAGAATTTAAAACTACATCTCCAGACCGAACAACCCCTGAGTAGACACGAAAAAAAGTTAAATTTCCAACAAAAGCATCAGACGCAATTTTAAAAGCTAAAGCAGAAAAAGGTTGTGTATCATCAGATCTACGACTACTATTGACATGGTCATTATCTTTTATAAATTCTTCAGTATTATCAATATCTTGAGGTGAAGGTAAATAATCGATAATTGCATCTAATAATGCTTGTACGCCTTTATTTTTAAAAGCTGATCCGCATGTTATTAATGTAATCTCATTCTTTAAAGCTCTAATTCTTAATCCTTTTTTAATATCTTTTTCTTGTAAATACTCGTTTTGTAAATATTTTTCCATCAACTCATCATTCGCTTCAGCTGCAATCTCTATTAAATTCATGTGCCATTTTTTAGAAACAGACGCTAATTCTTCCGGAATATCTAAATACTTAAAAGTTATACCTTGATCTTTTTCAGACCATTTAATTGCTTTCATTTTCACTAAGTCAACAACACCTTGAAAATTTTCTTCTGCACCAACAGCCAATTGAATAGGAACTGCTATAGTATTTAATCGTATATGAATTTGATCTACTACTTTTAAAAAATCAGCACCCATTCGATCCATTTTATTTACAAAAGCAATCCTGGGTACCTTATATTTATTAGCTTGTCTCCACACAGTTTCTGATTGAGGTTGAACACCACCAACTGCACAATAAATCATTACAACTCCATCTAATATTCTCATTGATCTTTCTACTTCAATAGTAAAGTCAACATGTCCGGGAGTATCAATAATATTAATTCTATGCGCTAAAAATTGATTAGCCATACCTGCCCAAAAAGTAGTAGTTGCTGCTGAAGTAATAGTAATGCCACGCTCTTGTTCTTGTACCATCCAATCCATTGTAGCAGCACCATCATGAACTTCACCAATTTTATGATTAATTCCAGTATAGAATAATATACGTTCTGTGGTGGTTGTTTTACCAGCGTCAATGTGTGCACTGATACCGATATTTCGATATCGAGTAATCGGTGTTATACGTACCATAAAAATCCTCGTATTATTATAATTCTACCGTAAATAAATAAAATTTATTTACAGATAAAAAATTATTTATGCAAGATAAAATTACCAACGATAGTGCGCAAAGGCTTTGTTAGCATCAGCCATTTTATGAACTTCTTCACGTTTTCGTACAGCTAAACCTTTATTTTCTATAGCATCCAATAATTCATTTGATAATCGAACTGACATCGATTTATCTATACGTTTACGAGCAGCAGCTACAATCCAGCGCATTGCTAAAGCATTTTTTCTTGTCGGACGAACTTCTATAGGTACTTGATAAGTTGATCCCCCAACACGACGCGATTTTACTTCTACAGAAGGTTTAACATTATCTAATGCAAGTATAAAAATATCTAATTCTTTTTTTTTTAATTTTTTGGATAAAACTGATAGAGCAGAATAAACAATATTTTCTGCAATAGATTTTTTACCATTAATCATTAATATATTAATAAATTTAGCTAATAATTCTGAAGAAAATTTAGGATCAGGTAAAATTTTACGTTGACCTATTATACGGCGACGAGGCATAATTAAGTTCCTTTATATTATTTATACTTTTAATTTTTTAACACCATATTTTGATCGACTTTTTCTTCGGTCTTTAACACCAGAACAATCTAAAGATCCTCTTACAACATGATATCGAACACCGGGTAAATCCTTTACTCTACCTCCGCGAATTAAAATAACAGAATGTTCTTGTAAATTATGACCTTCTCCTCCAATATATGCTGTAACTTCATAACCATTAGTTAGTCGAACACGGCATACTTTTCTTAGAGCAGAATTTGGTTTTTTTGGGGTTGTAGTATATACTCGTATACATACACCCCTTTTTTGGGGACAACCTGACAATGCAGGTACATTAGTTTTTACTAATTTTCTTAGTCTAGGATGACGAACTAATTGATTGATTGTAGACATATGTTCTCCAAAATATTTTATGTTAATAATAATATTATATGTATAATATTAAATTAAAAATCAAAAATTACTTAACATACATTTATATTCATTTTATGAATAATCAATAAATTACCAAGTCATATTTGTATTATGACCGGCAGTTAAATAAACAAAATTTTGATAATTTGACATAATTAAATGATTTTTTTTAGCTATTTCTAATAATCCTCTTGCCGATAAATCATCTTTTAAAAAATAGACTAAATTAAAATTATTATATATTTTTTTATAATAAAAATTATTTATTACACTTAGTAATACACCATCTTGAATACAAATTAAATCATCAAATATTGAACTAAATGACAATAAAGAAGATACAGATATGTTGTACGGAGAATTTAATAAAATATGCAACATAATTATAATTTCTACCATTTAAAAATAAAATTAAATTGATTAATTTTCCTTTTAATACGAGTACTATTTAAAAATTTTACTGGTAATAAAAAATTATCACGATCTTTTAAACCACGTTGATACGCTGATTTTTTGCAAAAAAAAAATCTGTTATTTCATATAATAATAAAATTTTAAACGAAAGAGAATAATTATGTAAACAAATTAACTCTGGTTTTTGATGTCGCATTAACTGTAAAACACCATCATTAATAAAAAAAAGAGAAATTTTCTTATAAAATAAAGAACAAGAAATAATAAAATCTAGTCCTTCTTTACTACAAGTATCTCCGTGTGGAGAATGAGAAAAAATAAAAGCAATTGATTTCATAAAATTAATTTTTAATATTGTTATTAGAATTGTATAATACGATCACAATCATGCATTGAGTACGATAATTCACTTAAAGTCATCCATTGAAACGAAGAAGAAAAATTCTCCTTAATCTTTTCAGCGTCACTAACAAATTCATTCAGTAAAATTCCTCTCCTATAAGCAGAACTAGGACATACACATAATGGAATTTTATATTTTTTTTTTAAATTTATCCATCCCTGTAATATATTAAATTCATGTTCTGGAGGATACATCATACAATTAGCGTTATATACGCCTGAAGCATAAAAAAAAACTTTTTTGATACAAAAATTTAATAAAATAATTGATTTAATAAATAAAAAAGCAGTTATAGCATTTTGAGTTCCATAAGGTAAACCAGTTACAAGAATAATATAACTCATATTTTAACCGTAAAAAATAAATTCTAGCCTAATAAATATTATATTTATTTCTAATAATTATTAAAATAAATAATTTATTAATATTAATAGAATAAATATCTTATAATTTTTTATCAAACGTCTATAAATGTTAAAGAAAATAATAATATTTTTTACTTTTCAATATATTTAAATATAAAAGTATATTATACTTTAAAAAATAACTAAATATTATAATTATTTTATATATTTATTTAAATATTTTATTTATAAATCTAATACTTGTAAAACACTAAATAAATTTTTTTTACTATAAATTAACGATTTTTTTGCACCAAATTTAAGAATATCAATTAAATAGTTTTCGTCTTCTCGAAACTTAAAATACAACTTTTGTATTTTTGAAATTGTATCACATACAATATCCGATAATTGTTTTTTAAAATCAAAATATCGATAATTTTTAAATTCATATTCAAGTGCAGAAATATTTTGTTGTGTTAAAAAAGATAAAATTGATAACAAATTAGAAATTCCGGGTTTATCATAAATATTATATTTTATACGAGATAAAGGATCTGAATCAGTCAATGACTGTAATAACTTTAATCGTATTACATCAAGATTATCCAATAAAAAAATTGTATTATTTTTATTGTTATCTGATTTGGACATTTTTTTTGTTGGTTCTTGTAAAGCCATAATTTTACATTCTCGTGATGTAATTAAAATATCCGGAATAATAAAAACATCTCCATATATAGAATTAAAACGACGAGCAATTTTTTTAACTAATTCAACATGCTGTTTTTGATCTGAACCAACAGAAACATAATTTGTTTGGTATAATAAAATATCTGCAGCCATTAGTACAGGATAACAAAACAACGATAAATTAATATTTTTTTTATACGTGGATATTTTTTTTTTAAATTGCGTCATACGTGATAATTCACCAAAATATACAAAATTACTTAAAATCCAATATAACTGACTATGTGTATAAACATGAGACTGTACAAAAATTATACTATCGTATGGACTAACCCCGCAAGCCAAATAGAGCGCTACCATATCTAGTATATTAGCTGAAAAATTATATTTTATTGAATGATCATAGCTCCTGGTAGTTAAAGCATGCAAATCAGCAATACAAAAAAAACATTGATACTTTTTTTGTATAATTTTCCAGTTACACATAGTTCCACAATAATTACCAAGAGTAAGTAATCCTGTTGGTTGAATTCCTGTAAACATTACATCTTGCTTTTTAACATTCAACATGTGTTGATAATCCTTAAAAATTATATTTTTATATACAAACTATGCTTACTTAAATAAATTATTACGAATTTATATTAAACAACAATATCTTTAAAATCTTGTATAGCCTGTAAATAATTCTGAGAATGGAAAAGAGCAGACCCAATCACTATATAGTCGGCACCTGACTGAATTATCTGAACAATATTTGATAAATTAATACCTCCATCAACCGATAATATAACGCTCTTTTTATTTTTATCAATTAAATATCGTACCTGTTGAATTTTTTTTAAAATATACGGTAAAAATGTTTGACCGCCAAAACCCGGATTTACTGTCATAATTAAAATTAAATCTACATCACCCATTATATAATCCAAATAATGTAAAGAAGTAGCAGGATTTAAAGCTATACCAACTCCACAGCCAATTTTTTTAATTAATTGTATCGTTTTATCTAAATGAATAGTAGATTCTGGATGAACAGTAATAAATTTGACATTTAAATCATAAAATAACGGAATTAAAGAGTCTACAGGAGAAGCCATTAAATGTACATCAAATAAAACTTGAATTTTATTCTTTTTAATTGACTCTAATATCATAGGACCCATAGTTAAATTAGGAACATAATGGTTATCCATCACATCGAAATGAATTAAATTACATCCAGCATGCATCATAGTCTTTATTTCACGCCCTAAATGACAAAAATTTGCAGATAAAATAGACGGAACAATTAAAAACTTTTTCATGAATTTCCTCAACTACAATAAATATATTTTATATAATAAAATAATTATTTTTTATAAATACTATTAAATTAATTTAATTCTCAATACCATATACATCTATAAAATTAATTAAATTAAAATTTATATATTTGTTCCTGACAATTACGAATAGAATTTAACAAAACAGACTCCTTTACAGATGAAACCAATTTCACTTTTCCAATATCTACCGGGACAACTAATCTCATTATTTTATTTAAAACTTTTTTATCACGTAACATTAATAAAATATAATCATCTGGCAACATTTTTTTAGGCCCTTTAATTGGTAATCCGATATTATATAAAATTTTTACTATTCTAAAAAAATTACACTCATGCAATAAATTTAATTGAACAGACAAATAAGAAGCCATAATAATGCCAACAGATACCGCATAACCATGTAACCACTTTCCATATCCGGTGTACGTTTCAATAGCATGAGCAAAGCTATGTCCTAAATTTAAAAAAATTCGTATATTATTTTCTTTTTCATCATTTTGAATGACACGAGCCTTAAGTTCACAACATTTTTTTATACAAAATAGTAATTCCTTTTCCTGTAAACTTAATATTTTTAGTAAATTTTCTTCTAACCAAATAAAAAATTTTTTATCAAAAATAATAGCATATTTAATAATTTCAGCCATTCCAGAAATAATATGTTCTCGCGGTAATGTGAATAAAAAATTTATATCAATAAAAACACCATTAGGTTGCCAAAAAGAACCTATCATGTTTTTTCCTAATTTGTGATTTACACCTGTTTTTCCACCTATAGACGCGTCTACTTGTGCCAATAAAGTAGTTGGAATCTGAAAAAAATTAACGCCTCGCTGATATATTGAAGCAACAAAACCGGTTATATCTCCAATAACACCTCCTCCTAATGCAATTAATGTAACATCACGACCATATGATTTTTCTAATAAAAAATGTATTATACTTTCTACTACTTGTAAATTTTTATAAGATTCTCCATCCTTAATAGTAAAAAACGGTATATTTTTTATAATTTTGTTAATATAAGTATATTTTTTTTTTGCAATAATACTTCTAACTGTATCATTTGTAATGATAACGCTATTCTTATTATTTAAAATAATAGTAGGTATAGATAAATTTGATGAAAATTTATTATAAATATGTATATCATAGCTACTATGATCTAAACTAACACTAATTTTGTATACCATAATTGTTTAACTCGCATGTTATTAAAATACAATTTAACTAAAATATTAATTAACATTATTACTAATATGATAAAAATATCGTATAATGCTAGATGTAATTAACGATATACTTTGATTTTGTGTGTCAACTATAAAATCAGAAATATTCTGATATATTGGATCTCGTATTTTTGATAATAATCTCAATATTTTTTCATTTTTACTATGAACATGCGATAACAATGGTCTTTTTTTATCTAAACGTGTTCTAATTAATTGCTCTTCCACTGTTGTTCGAAGATATATAACAATTCCTCTAGAAATTAAACAATTTCTTGATTTTATAGAAATTATTGATCCACCGCCTGTAGACAATATTATACCTGTTTTATTAGTTAATTCATTAATAATTTTTTCTTCTCGTATACGAAATTCGGATTCACCTTCTACATCAAAAACCCAAGCTATGTCTACTCCTGTTCTTCTTTCAATTTCAACATCAGAATCATAAAATTTCATATTCAAAACACGAGATAAATGACGACCAATAGTACTTTTACCTGCTCCCATAGGACCAACTAAAAAAATATTTTTTTTCTTATATTCATCCATACAAACTCCTAAAATAGGATTTAATTATCAAACAAATTATTTATAATATTATAAACTTATATATAAAAATAAAATCAATGATAATATAGAAGTATAAAATATATAATATATGTCATGACATATTCTTAAATTAACAAAAAAACTTGATTTACGAAATACTTTTTTATATCATAAGTAAAATAATAAAATTATTACTATGATATCCTAAAAGGTGAGGTGTCCGAGAGGTTTAAGGAGCATGCTTGGAAAGCATGTATATGGTAAAACGTATCAAGGGTTCGAATCCCTTTCTCACCATACAAAATCTACTAAATTATATCTTTTAGTCTATTATTTATTTTAATAAAAATATTATCATTAATAATACGAATGTTGACCCGAAATATGATTAGTTACATCTTCTATTCTAGAAATTTCAGGAAAATATTTAATTAATTCTTTCTCTATACCAACTTGTACAGTAGTATTTATCATAGAACATCCATTACAACCTCCTAAAAATTTTAAAAATACTACTCCTAATTTATTTACTTTAATTAAAGTAACAGAACCGCCATGTAATGATAATTTCGGGTTAATGTGAGTATACAAAAAATTTTTTATCTTACACTCTAATTGAGAAAATTTTTTTGATTTTTTTAATAACTTTGCATTTGGAGCATTTAAAGTAATTTGCGAATTTAAATTATTTTTAATAAGATCTATTTTAGAATTTTTTAAAAATGGTTTTAAATATTTACGAAAATAAATCTTAAACTTAACATAAGAAATTTTTTTATCTTTAGTGGTGTCAATATCTTGGTAATCACAATACGACATTCCACATTCAGCATACATAGTACCAGGAGAGTTTATAAAAATTCTAATATTTGTTCCTTTGCTTTGTTTAGATAGTAAACTAGCTATATATTGTTCAGCCAAATCAGAAATTGTAATCATAGAATTGTTCTACATAATATATTATTGTATAATATTAAAAATAAATATTTAAATATCATTAATAAATAAAATTACTACTAAAATAGTAGTCTTTATAAATACCATCAATTCATTTATAATCATATATATAATTATATCAATAAAATGAAAAAAATAATACATCAATCTATATTTGGAAAAGGAAAAATACATCTAGTATTTTTACATGGATGGGGTCTATATTCCATGGTTTGGAATAAAATAATCCCTATATTAAAACCGTATTTTACTTTACATATTATTGATCTACCTGGATTCGGTAAAAATATTAATTGCCCAATTATGAACTTAGATCAAATATCTATTTATTTAATAAATACAGTAAAAAACAAAGCTATTTGGATAGGGTGGTCAATGAGCGGATTAATTGTACACTATTTAGGATTAAATTATCCGCATAATATACTTGCAGTAATTTATATAACATCATCGCCGTTTTTTATACAAACTAAAATATGGCCGGGTATACCAATTAATTTATTAAAATCTATAAAAAAAAAAATTTTAATAAATTATACAGAATTTTTAATGCAATTTAATTTAATACACGTTATTAACGTAACACAAAATAGTAAATATAATTTTACAATAAAAAAAAATTTTTTTCAAAAATATCCTAATCCAAGAAAACAAGCAATTGAAATAGGATATCAATGGTTAAAAAAAATCGATTATAGAACAATACAATTATCTAAAAATATTCCAATATTACAAATATATGGAGAATTAGATAATCTAGTACCTATACAAACATGCCAAATAATACAATCTTTACGGAAAAATTATAATTCTATTGTTATAGATGGCGCTAAACATGCACCATTTTTATCACACCCTAATATTTTTTGTAATATATTACAAAAATTTATAAAAGATTTATATTTAATATGATTAAAAATAAAATATACATGATAGGCAATCATATGTATAACTAGATATTTAATAATTCTTAAAGTTAAACATTAAAAAGGAATATCTTCATCATCAAAATCAATCTTAGAAGTAGTATCTATTAAATGAGATTTATTCTGAAATTCATCAGAAATATTGTGAGATACTTGTTCTGAAGGTATTAATTTAGATAAAGAATTTTCATGAGATATATCTTGTTGCATCTCCGAATCAGACAATGATGATGTACTATTCGTATTACGCGATCCCAACATTTGCATAGAACCAGTTACACTCACTACTATTTCCGTAGTATAACGATCAAGCCCGTTTTGGTCTTTCCATTTACGAGTATGTAAAGATCCTTCAATATAAACTTGTGATCCTTTTTTTAAATATTGACCAGAAATTTCAGCAATTTTTCCAAATAAAACAACACGATGCCATTCGGTTTTTTCTTTTGTTTCACCAGTATTTTTATCTTTCCACACATCAGAAGTTGCTATATTAATGTTTACTACCGCGCCTCCATTGGGCATGTATCGTACATCTGGATTTTGTCCTAAGTAACCAATTAAAATTACTTTGTTTACGCCTCTACTTGCCATACACTTTAACCTAAATATAATTGATATAGATATATAATAATTTTTAAATTATACCACAAAATAAAAAATAATTTAATCATACTAAATACTTTTATGAAATAAAATCGATATAATATATATTTTAATTAAATAAAAAATTAATAAAAACAAAATAATATATTTTATAATAATTAATAAAATTATTATAAAATATTTTAAAATCATATTTTTTAATAACCTCATAACTCTTATTATATAAGTTTACAACATAAACATGCAAAAAAAATATTCAAATAAATTTTCTGTTGCACCGATGTTAAAATATACTGATAGACACTGTCTATTTTTTTATAGACAACTTACAAAACATACTTTGTTATATACTGAAATGATCACTACCCATGAAATGCTTTTCAATAAAAAAATATTTAAAAAAAAACAAATTAAAAATATTAACCCATTGGCCATTCAATTAGCGGGAAATAATCCAATCCATTTTCAAGAATGTGCAAAAATAGCACATTTATTAGGATTTAGTGAAATAAACTTAAACATTGGATGCCCTTCTCAACACGCTCAAAATGGTAATTTCGGTATATTTTTAATGTATAAACCTAAACTAGTATACCAATTAATAAAATCTATATATTTTACTGTATCAATTCCTATTAGCGTAAAAATTAGAATAGGAACACATAAAGATTCTCAGTATAAATTTCTAAAAAAATTTATTCAACAGGTATCTAAAAATAAATATTGTAATAAATTTATTATACATGCCAGAATTGCAGATTTAAGAATTACTAGTCCTAAAAAAAATCGCAATATACCTGAATTAAATTATCAATATGTTTATCAGATTAAAAAAGATTTTCCAAATCTAATTATCATTCTAAACGGAGGTATTAAATCTATCCAAGAAATTCAGCAACATTTAAAACATGTAGATGGTATTATGATAGGTAGAGAAATATATAAAAATCCATTTTTATTACGGCAAATAGATGAAAAAATTTTTTTTAAACAAAAAAATATTAAAATAAAGCAATTTTTTAAAAAAATGTCGGCATATATCACTAAAGAACAAAAAAAAGGAACAAAAATAATTCATATTATAAAACATATGTTAAATATTTTTTATAATCAACCATATTCAAAAAAATGGAAATTACACATAATACAATACATACATCATAAAAAAAATATACATCATTTATTTCACAGTATATACAAAATATTTAACCAAGAATTAAAAATAAAATAATCGATATATTTAAAAATATATTGTATACATAATTTTATTTTAAATCCTAATGAAATTAAATAACCTTAAATATAATTATTTAATAAATATTAATAAAAATTTTATTTTAAATATTAATATTTTATATAAATTTTATTTATATAAAATATTCATACATATATTTAAAAATTTATGCAAGAGAATTAATTATTTATGATAGATTTAAAAAAAAACAAACCAATGTTCAAAATACCTCCACATTCACTAGAAGCAGAACAATCTGTATTAGGAGGATTGATGTTAGATAATCAACAGTGGGATATAATTTCTGAATATATTGTTGCAAAAGATTTTTATAGTCGGCAACATCAATTAATTTTTTATGAAATGAAATATTTAATTGAAAAAGGGTCTCCTATAGACTTAATCACTTTATCGGAATCATTGGAACAAAAAGGAGAATTAAATAATGTAGGAAGATTTTCTTATCTAGCAGAAATTTCTAAAAATACACCAAGTATTAATAATATAATCTCTTATGCAGAAATTATACGTGAACGAGCAATTATACGCGAAATTATTTTAACAGCTCATAATATTGCATATGCAGGATATCATCCAAAAGGACGAACAAGTATAGAATTACTGGATTACGCTGAATCCAGCGTATTTAAAATTTCAGAAACACGTACAGCTGATAATAGCGGTCCAAAAAATATAGAAAAAATCTTAGATACAACTATTCAATCTATTGAAAAACTATTAAAAAAACCTCATACTGGAATAACAGGGCTAAATACAGGATATCATGATTTAAATAAAAAAACATTTGGGTTACAAAAATCAGAATTAATAATTATTGCGGCTCGACCATCCATGGGTAAAACTACATTTGCGATGAATTTATGTGAAAATACAGCTATGTTATATGAAAAACCAATTTTAATTTTTAGTTTAGAGATGCCGGGAGAGCAAATTATGATTCGTATGTTAGCTTCACTATCAAGAGTTAACCAGTCTAAAATTCGTACCGGACAATTGAATGATGAAGAATGGAGCAGAATATCTAGTACAATAAATATTTTATTGAAAAAAAAAAATATCTATATAGATGATTCATCCGGATTAACTCCGAACGAAGTCCGTTCTCGTTCACGCAAAATATATAGAGAAAATAATGGATTAAGCTTAATTATGATTGATTATCTTCAATTAATAAAAATACCGGCATTATCAGGAAATAGAACTTTGGAAATAGCTGAAATTTCTAGAACATTAAAATCATTAGCTAAAGAATTAAACATCCCTATTATTGCTTTATCACAATTAAACCGATCTCTAGAACAAAGATCTGATAAAAGACCTGTAAATTCAGATCTCAGAGAATCGGGTTCATTAGAACAAGATGCGGATTTAATCCTATTTATTTATAGAGATGAATTATATCATGAAAATAGTGAATTTAAAGGTATTGCGGAAATTATAATTGGAAAACAGAGAAATGGACCTACAGGAACTATACGATTAACATTTAATGGACAGTGGTCTAGATTTGATAATTACACTAATCAAAAATATCATTTTTAAATTTTAAAAATAATAATAAATTAGTATTTATCATCAATAAAAAAAATTTTATATTTTAAATTTTACATAAAAATCAATAACAATTATTTAATGTAACAAATATTCATGTATACAAATATTATTAATATATTGTTGTGAAAATATATTTATTAATATCTTGATTTATTATTTATTATAAATGTTATATATTTTATACAATGTTATAATTAATATTTTCATTATATATAATGTATATCTATAACAAGATTTATTAAATAAAAATTATGACTATTTTATAGTATAAAATATATTATTTATAATTACTAGAAAATATATTATAAATATGATATATATAACATACGTAGTTATGATTTAAAAGTATTAAAATATAGAGAAAATAAAAATATTTAAATTCATTATAATAAAAATTATATGATTATTTTATCTTTCGATTATGGTACCAAAAATATTGGTCTAGCTGTAGCTGAAACAGAACTAAATTACTCAGTTCCAATAAAATCCATTATTTACGATAAAAAAAATATTTTTTTTAAAAAAATCAAAGAAACAATAAATTATTGGAATCCAAAATATATAATTATTGGTTATCCCTATAAAATAAAAAAAAAAATAAATAAAAAAATTAAAAAGTTTAGCTATATATTAAAAGAAAAATACAATAAAAATATTTTCTTATACAATGAAAATTATTCCACTAAAGAAGCGAAATTTTTTTTAAATGATTATAAAAAAAAAAAAAACAATTCATATTGTATACACTCTATTGCTGCAAAAATAATACTTGATAGTTGGTTAAAATCCAAATATCATTAATATATAAATTTTATTTATTCAAAAAATATATTTTTATATACAAATCAAAAATAATTATCATAACGATGATATCAATTTAATTCTCATTAAACCTTATGCCTAATAAAAAATTACATATATTACCGCCAATTAGTTTATATATTCATATACCGTGGTGTATTAAAAAATGTCCATATTGTGACTTTCATTCATATAAATATTCACAAAAAATATCAGAAAAAAAATATATAAAACATATCATAAAAGATTTAAAAAATGATAAAAAAATGATATCTAATAGATCTATTGAATCAATTTTCATTGGAGGTGGTACACCAAGTTTACTAAAAAGTAAAACTTTCTTATATTTACTAAAAAAAATAAAAAAAATTATATCTATCTCAAAAAAAACAGAAATATCTATAGAGATTAACCCCGATATCAATAAAAAAAACAAATTAATAGAATATTATGAAGCAGGTATTAATAGATTTTCAATCGGGGTGCAAACATTTAACGAAATTATACTAAAAAAAATTGAACGAAAATATAATGCAAAAAAAACTATACAATTAATTAATTCTATAAACCACATACCACATAAAAACTTAAACATAGATTTAATGTACGGACTTCCTGAACAAACTATTCAAAATGTTTTAGAAGATTTATATCAAGCTATTACATTAAAACCAGAACATATATCATGGTATCAATTAAATATTGAGCCAAATACTAAATTTTATACACAGAATATTAATCTACCTTCTCTTCAAATTACAAAAAATATGCGCTTAAAAGGAAATAAATTATTAAAAAAATATGGATATATACAATATGAAATCTCTTCTTACTCCCTAAAAGAGAAGTATCAATGTAGGCATAATTTAAATTATTGGAATTTTGGTGACTATATAGGTGTTGGATGTGGAGCTCACGGTAAAATAACACAACCCAATAAAACAATTATTCGAACTATAAAAGCTAAACATGATACAACATATATAAGTAAAAAATATATAGAAAAAAAATACATTGTTTTAAACAAAGATATTCCATTCGAATTTTTCTTAAATAAATTCAGGTTATTTCAACCAATTTACTATCAAGATTTCGAAAATCAAACTTATATCAAAAAAAATAAAATTTATAAAAAAATGACTATAGCTATAAAAAAAGGTTATTTAAGAAAAACAACGGATTCGTGGTTCGTTACTGATAATGGAAGAGAAAAATTAAATTCATTGCTATCAATATTTTTATAAAAAAAATTATTTTAAATTAAATTGATATTTATAATCAAAAATATTTTTTTTTAAAAATAAAGCTTTCTTTTTAAATTTAGTATCCTTTTGTATTTTTACTAGTGGAAACATAACTGTTCCAGAAAAAATACGTTTAAAACTAGAATACAATGAAATTGTATTATATATTTGTTTTGAATATAATGGACAATCTGTAATAATATGTAAAAAACCTTTATTAATAATTTTATTTAATATCAAATCTATAAAACAATCATTTATTAATCTTCTTTTACGATGTTTAGTTTTAAACCAAGGATCTGGAAAAAAAATTTGAAAAATATTAACCGCCCTATTAGGAATCATGTATTTAAGTATTTCTACAGCATCATAACATATTAATTTAATATTAGTAATATTATTTATATAAGCATACTGAATAGCTGTTAATACACCCTTTAAATATACCTCTATACCAATAAAATTTACATGAGGATTATTTATAGCCTTTTCTATAAATAATTTTCCATCACCAAACCCAATTTCTATAATAATTGGTTGTTTTATAGGAAATAAATCAAGAAAATTTAACTGGACACTATTAAAATTAATTCCATATATTTTCCAGCATATTGTAATATGTTCTATTTTTTGTATCTTGACATTTCTTTGTCGAGTTACATAACTTTTAATTGATGTTGCACAAGTTATATTTTTTTTACAAAATAAATCATTTGTTGAAATAATCATTTTATATTACCCATAAAATCTATTTATAATATATGTAACTCAAAATATATTATTTAAAAATATTTTTTTTTAAATAATACAAACGTATAAAATTGATATGCAAAATACTAATTATTTTTAATAACAAATTTAGGATTAATATGTTATTCTCACAAAAAATACTAAATTGGTATCATATTCACGGAAGAAAAAATTTGCCTTGGCAAAAAAAAAATATATACTTTATTTGGATATCTGAAATTATGTTACAAAGAACACAAGTGCAAACAGTAATCCCGTATTTTAAAAAATTTAAAAAACGTTTTCCTACTCTTAAATCATTAGCACAAGCCAATATAAATGAAATTTTGTATTTATGGAGTGGTTTGGGATATTACCAACGAGCTCATAACATACATAAAACCGCTATCATTATTCAAAACATATATAATGGAATTTTTCCAAAAAATATCAATGAAATAAAAAAATTACCCGGAATAGGCCAATCAACGGCAGGAGCGATTTTATCGTTTGCCTATAATTTTGTATATGCTATTTTAGATAGTAATGTAAAACGCATATTAATACGATTTCATGCAGTCTGTACAAATAACCAAACAAAAAATCAATTAGATAAAATATTATGGAAATTAATTAACCAATATCTTCCGATTCATCACTCTAATAAATTTAATCAAGCTATGATGGATATTGGTTCATTGATTTGCACTAATCATAATCCTCGTTGTATTATATGTCCTTTAAATAATACATGTAATTTCTGCATTAATAAAACAATTATTAATAAAATTAAATATAAAAAAAAAAATACAATAGGTCTTCTATTTTCTATTATCAATTACAAAAACATGTATTTTTTAAAACAACAAAAACAAATTTCTATTTGGAAAAGTCTATTTTATTTTCCCATAACTTTTTTTTCAATATCTAAAAAAAAACATGAAAGTTTTAAAAAAAAAATGAATAATTTTAATATAGTAATTAATCCATTTATCCATTACGTCAGTAACATAAAACTATATATTTATTCACACACCATAACAACTCAAAAAAAAAATATACTAAAAGATATAAATCAAAAAAAAATATGGTATGATATTTTTATAGGTAAAAAGATCGGTATTCCTACTCCAGTACATAAAATATTAAATTTAATACATAAACAATTAATTAAAAAAAATATGAAAAAAACCAATATACGTATAATTTTTTGTTCTTTTTTAAAAAAAAAAGCAGAAGGATTAGATTATCCGTTTTTCACAGGTAAAACAGGAAAAAAAATTTATCAAGAAATTTCTAAAGAGGCATGGTGTTATTGGTTACAAAAACAAACAAAAATTATTAATGAAAAAAAATTAAATATGTTTATAGAAAAAGATAGAACATACATAAAAATTAAAATGAAAAAATTTTTATTTACTAAAAAATAAACAGAGTAAATAAAAAAATTTAATTTTTTAAATAAAAAATAAAAATTTTAAATTAAATTATTAATATTATAGATTATCTGATTCATATAAATTATTAGTTTTTCTAATAAAAAAAATTTTTTTTTATTTAAATAATATTTATTTTGTAAGCATTTTATTTGTCTGACATATTCTTTAATATAAGTATTATTAATTTTATTTTGGCAATGTAACTGCCATCGTTTCATTTCATCAAAATTTAATAAACTTATAAAATTTCTTGCTTTTAAACGAAAAAAAATTTCTTCAATTCTAGTATCAATAAATTTTGGACACCAGTGTATCCATTGTACCGGTATATGAGTATGAATAAAAGAAAATGATAATTTATCTAAAGAATTAAAAAAGTTTTTATATAACAATAAATCTACATCATTACACACTTCATTTTTTTTATTTAGTAAAAAAATTGATAAGATCCAATTTTTTAACAAAATATTATTTTTTAATAAAAAAAAATTTTTTTGACATCTTTTATAATTTATATTTAATCTTTGACAATCCTGCAGAGATAATGAATTATATGAAAAAAATAATGGAGATTTATTGATATATATAATGTGTATTCCGCAATCAAATAATTGACGAACGGTCAACATTATATTGTTAGAAAGTGAATATAAATGAAATATTTTTTTAATATTGATTGATAAATTAATAACAATTAAGTTATTAGTATATTTTGGATGTGTACCTATAATTAATATACAACCCAAATTATTATTTTGTGATCCAAAAAAACTAGATAAATAGAAAAAAGGTCTATTATAATTTTGAGAAATAAAATATATTATATGTTTTTTATGAGATATTTTATACAAATATAAAAAAAATTTTTTATTTTTTTTATATAAATACCGCGCTACTGTAAAAGTAGCTATAACATCAGAATATGCGTCATGAGCATCGATATGTACAATATTATTAATAAATGTTATATCAGATAATTTAAAGCTAACAGAACCGTTAACCTTACGATACCAAATCATAGTATTTGGATAAAAAATATAAAAAGCACGTAAAATATTTAAAATATCCCAACTAAAATTACCATTTTTCCAACTCCATTCATACGGATCTAATAAATTTCTATAAAAAATATTACGTGTTATTAAGTTATCAAAATTAATATTATTAAATCCTACAATACAGGAATTTTTTTGAGAAAAAATATCATAAATTCTTTTAGCAAAAAAATATTCATTTAGACCATACTTTTGCGTATATTGAGGTAATATTTTAGTGATTAAAACAGCATTAGGATCTGGCAAATAATCTATAGGAGGATAGCAAAATAAAACTGTTTTTTTGCGAATAACTTTGAATTCATGATCTGTTTCTATACTACAAAATTGAGCAACTTTATCCAAAGATATATTTAATCCGAAAGTTTCATAATCATAAAAAATAAAAGATTTTTTAGTATCGATATTAGTATTGTTATTTTTAATAAACATAAAATTAAATTACTAAACTATTTTAGTATGAAATATGATTCTTGTATAATATTAGTTATAAAAATTTTTATAATATATAAAACATTATCTCCCCTGACTGGACTCGAACCAGTGACATACGGATTAACAGTCCGCCGTTCTACCAACTGAACTACAGAGGAATATATTAAGTATATATCATATGAAAATTTCTATGTCAATTAATAATTAAAAATATATTTTGTTTGTATTAAAATTAATTTATCATTTAAACATAAAATTTGATAAAAAAATATAGATTAGTATTTAAAATTGATTTATAATAATGTTATTAAAATTAATATTATTTAAAATATAATAATTTTGTTAGGCCCTTTAGCTCAGTGGTTAGAGCACACGACTCATAATCGTTTGGTCGCTGGTTCAAATCCAGCAAGGGCCATATTATTGCATATATAATTTATTTTATTGATATAAATATTTTTAAAAATCTATATATATATCAGTTTAATTCTTTTATTTGAAATAAATAATAATTGCGCAACTTTATCACCAGGATTAATATAAAAACTTTTATTACTACGATTCCATAAAGATATTTTTAGTTCATCTTTACAGATATCAATAATGCCAAACGGGTTACCAATTATAATATTATATTTTTTTTTTATAGAAACAAGCGGCTCAATAACTATACGAGTAGTACTATCCAACAAATTTATCAAAATTCCTGTAGAAATTAATAATGTTTTTTCAGATAAAATATATATGGGTTTTTTAAGACACGCTATTAAAAAAAAACCAAAAAATCCATTAGATAGATATTCAGGAAAAAAAAAATCTGTTTTAAGACGCGGATCAATAATCTCAATTTTAATTTCTAATAAATCCATATACATAACATTAATTCCTATTAATATAATTATATATTATTTTGACAAAATTGAAACTTGAATTTCAGTATCCATATTCTTATATGGAGTAAAAAAAACTGTATGAGTACCTAAATATCGTAATAATCCTTGAGGTAATTTAATTTCATGTTTTTCTACTATAATACCCATTAACAATAAATTTTTTACAATATCTCTAATACCAATAGAACCAAAAATTTTATTTTTTTTACTAGATTTTACAAAAAAAATCATAGCACCAATTAATTTAATAGAATTAATTCTATTCTTTGCTTGATTTATTTTTTCAGATTTTTGTTTTTCAGCAATTATTCTCGTTTGTTTAAAAATTTTAATATTTTTAGAAGTTGCTAATAATGCTTTTTTCATAGGTATTAAATAATTTCTAGCATATCCATTTTTAACAGAAATTAATTGACCTTTTTTACCTAATTTCTCTGTAGAATTTATTAAAATCACTTTCATACAATATAAATACCTTAAAAATTATCTAAAATGTTATAGAAAAAATAGTTAATATTATCTCTACTGATGTTGATCAGTGTATGGCATTAAAGCAATAAAACGAGCTCTTTTAATTGCACGAGCTAATTGTCTTTGATATTTTGCTTTCGTTCCTGTAATACGACTAGGAACAATTTTTCCATTTTCAGTAACATAATTCTTTAACATTACTATATCTTTATAATCTATATATTTAACTCCTTCTGCTGTAAAACGACAGAATTTTCTACGTCGAAAATAACGCACCATAAATTACACCTCTTAATTATATTTCATGAATGTATTAATGAGATATTAATATTTAAAAATATAAATATTTTTAAATTTGAAATTATTTAATAATAACTTTATTTTGAGTATTTTTAACAGATGTTAATTCTTTTTTAATATGTTCCTGTGTTTGTAGCATAGGTGATTTTTTTTTAAAAGCTTCACAGCACAAAAGAATAAAGTGACGAATAATATTTAAATTAAATTTAAAATTATTTTCTAAATATTGCATACAATTAATAGAAACTTCAATATTCATAAGAACGTAATGAGCTTTTTTTAATTTATTAATCATATATGATAAAGGACGTTGTCCCCAATCTTCTAAACGGTGTATTATGCCTTTTTTAGTTCGTATTATATTTGAATAAAATTCAATAATATGTGAAATTTTTTCACTTTTATCAGGATGAACCATTAATATTATTTCATAATGACGCACAAATAAAACTCCTTTAAAATATATAAAATGAATTGTTGAAAATAGTTATTTTCACAGTATTTAATATCGCAAAACATATATTAATAGAAAAAATTTAAAAATAAATTTCATATATAAAACTTATATTTTTAAAATTTAATATAAATATAGTATATTTTAACATAATTATATTCATGAAAAATAATAGTTTTTACAAAATAAAAATAATTATTTTTAATCTATACATATTCTACGCAACATAAAACTGTATCAGTATACCAATCAATAATTTACTATTAATAATAGTTGTTATATTAGCGACTCTAGCTATATATAAAAATATATACGATTTACTCTTTATATAAAAATTATTATATACAATAATTTTATAAAAAATAAAATTAAAATATTTTATTTATTTAAAATTATTGAATTAAACAAAATTAATCTAATTTTTATTTTGTAATATTTTTTGAATTTTTTCTATTAATAGATCTTTCTGATTATCATATATTAATGTAATATTTTTCCATCTATTTAACCAAGTCAATTGATGTTTAACTAAATGAAAAGTAGATTTAATTGTATTATCTATCATTTCTTGATATGAACATTTATTTTGTATATACAACCACATTTGCTTATAACCTATACTATTTATAGAAGGAAAAGAAAGATTTAAGTCTTTTTTTTTATATAAATTAAAAACTTCTTTTTCAAAACCACAATCCAACATGTTATAGAATCGTCGTACTATTTTAGTATATAAAATATTTTTATTATGAGGAATCAAACCAAATTGAAATATTCGATATGGTAATTTTTGATGAACTGACTGAATTAATTGACTTCTCGGTTGACCTCCCGAAACAAAAAATATTTCAATAGCACGCAAAACTCTTTGTACATCATTTATATGAATTTTTTTACTAGAAACTGGGTCTATTTTTTTTAAAATATCAAATAATCTTGCTTTTTTTTCTAGACAAATATTTTTATATATATAATTTCTTATTAAAGCATTAGATGGAGGTAAATACGCAAATCCATTTAATAATATTTTAAAATACAACATAGTTCCACCTACTAATAAAGGAATTTTACCAAATTTTAAAATATTTTTTATTTCCTGAGTAGCATCTTTATAAAAATCTATAGCAGAATAAATATCCTGTGGTTTTATAATATTAACTAATCGGTAAAAGTTTTCCCGTAAATCTTTTTCAAGCGGTTTATCTGTTCCGATATCTAATCCTTTATATATTAATTTAGAATCTACACTTAATAATTCAATTTGAGAAAATTTTTTTTTTATCTGTAACGATAATTTACTTTTACCAATTGCGGTAGGGCCCATCAAAAATAATACAATTGATTGATTATTCATTTTTAATTTTATCTTAATCTATAATATAAATATATTTATATTTAAATATTTAATAAACTAATCATATATATAATAGATGAATCAGCTATTTATAATAATAGTTTTTACGTTAATGAAAAATTAAATATTACTCCATTTTTTATATATACGCACTAGTCCTTCAGTAGAACTGTCATACGAATTGTTAATATTTTTCTTAAAAAAATCATTAAATATACTATTCGCTACTAATTTACCTAACTCAACACCCCATTGATCAAAACTAAAAATATTTAATATAATTCCTTGTACAAATATTTTATGCTCATATAAAGCTACTAAAGCTCCTAAAGAATAAGGGGTAATTTTTTTCAACATAATAGAGTTAGTCGGTTTATTACCTGGACAGTATTTATATGAAATTTTATTATTACTTATAATACTATTGAAAATTGTTTTTGAATTAATATCGATATTATTACCAAACGCTAAGGATTGAGTTTGTGCTAAAAAATTTGATAATAACTTTTCATGATGATCATTAACAGAATTATGGCTAATAGCTGGAATGATAAAATCACACGGAACAAACATTGTTCCTTGATGCAACAATTGAAAAAAAGAATGTTGACTATTGGTACCGGAATGACCCCATATAATCGGACTAGTTTTCCAAGTAACTAATTTGCCATTACGATCTATTGATTTTCCGTTAGATTCCATATAACTTTGCTGTAAATATTCAGGAAATGCATGCATATACGTATCATAAGGAAAGATAGCTTCAGTTTCTATATTAAAAAAATTTGTATACCAAATACTAATTAAAGCTAAAACAACAGGAATATTATGCGATAATTCTTGATGCAAAAAATGTTGATCCATCATATACGATCCATATAATAATGATTCAAAATTTTTAAAACCAATTGATAAAACAATAGATAAACCAGAAGCAGACCATAAAGAATAACGGCCTCCTACCCATTTCCAAAATTTAAAAATATTTTTATCATGAATACCAAAATTTAAAGCTGCAGTAATATTTTCACACAATGCAAAAAAATGTCTGGTAAAATATTCCTTACATTTTGTGCGCAAAAAACACCAATTTTTTAAGTAATCAGCATTACTAATAGTTTCTATTGTAGAAAAAGATTTAGAGTTAATAAGAAAGATTGTAGTTTCTAAGTTAATTCTTTTTAACACTTCCACAACTTCAGTTCCATCAATATTAGAAACATAATGAATATTTAAATGATTTTTATAATATTTTAAAGATTCAGTAACCATATATGGACCTAAATGCGAACCACCGATTCCTATATTAACAACATCAGATATACTTTTTCCAGTATACCCCTTCCAATCACCATTAATAATAGAATTAGAAAATTTTTTTATTTTTTTTAATTCTTCCTTAATCATAGCCATAATATTAATATTATCTACAACAATATTATTATTTAATTGATTACGTAATGCTGTATGTAAAACCGATCTATTTTCTGTTTTATTTATTTTATCACCTAAAAACATACTTTGTATTGCATTACTTAAATAACATTCTCGAGCCAGCATAAATAATAATCGTAAAGTTTCATAATTTATACGATTTTTCGAAAAATCTAAAAAAATTTCATCTTCAAAAAAAAGAGAATAATTAGAAAATCTCTCTTTATCTATATTAAAAAAATCTTTCATTTGAATATTTTTAATATCAATAAAATGATTTTTTAATTGCTGCCACGCAAATGTTTTAGTTGGATTTATATTTTTCATATAATCTCTTATTATATTTAAGTTATTTTTGAAAATAAATGTTAATAATATTATAATAATAATATTATTATATCATTATTAAGAATAATCGTTGTAAACCTATTACTATAATTCATCAATTAATATATTTATTAATTAATAATCTATAAAATTAAAAAATTTATATAAAAATGAAAAAAAAAAACGAAAGATTAATTTGGATTGATTTAGAAATGACTGGATTAAATCCTAAAATTCATAAAATTATAGAAATTTCTACTATAATTACAGACAAATATTTAAATATTATTAAAATAGGACCAAATATTGTTATTTTTCAAAACCAAAAAACATTAAAAATAATGAATCACAAAATATATAATATACATAAAAAAAATGGATTAATAAAAAATGTAAAAATTAGCCAAGAAAATGAACATAGTGCCGAAGAAAAAACTTTATTATTTTTAAAAAAACAAATTAATGAAAAAATATCCCCTATGTGTGGAAATACAATATCTACTGACAGAAGTTTTTTATTACATTATATGCCAAAACTAGAATCATATTTTCATTATAGAAACTTAGATGTTAGTTCAATCAATGAATTAGTAAAAAGATGGACTCCAAACATCTTAAATAAAATAAAAAAAAAAAATGAACATCGTGCGCAAACAGACTTAATTGAATCAATACAAGAATTAATAATATATAAAAAAAAAATATTTTGTATTTAAAAATATTTTCATTAAAAGTTCATTAATAATTACATCATAACTATATTAGTTAAATAATTCTTGCAAAAAAAAATAATCTTTATATAATTAAAAGATAATCATATATTGCGGGAATAGCTCAGTTGGTAGAGCACAACCTTGCCAAGGTTGCGGTCGCGAGTTCAAATCTCGTTTCCCGCTAAAGATTATAAATAAAAATAATGAAAATTAAAAAATTCATTATTCACAAAGATGAATATATTTTATACATAATTAAAATGTAAAAAATTAATATTTATTTTTAATAAATATTAATTTTTTAACAAATATCCAAATTTTTTTAAAAAATTACATATTTTAAAAAAATACAATTCTTTTTTTTAAATTTCAGATAAATTAAAACGTTTCTGAAATCTTTGTATTCGTCCTTTAGTGTTCATATTTCTTTGCTTACCTGTATAAAAAGGATGGCATTGTGAACATAAGTCAAGCATCATATCATGATTTATAGTAGAAAAAACTGGAATTTTATATCCGCAAGAACAAATCGCAAAAATTTGTTTATATGCTGGATGAATGTTTTTTTTCATCACATATTCTCAAAGTAAAGTGTAGTATCTGCACTGATACATATTTTATTTAAATAAATCTCAATTTGTATTATTAATACAATTAAATTTTTTTAAATATTAATTATTATTAATAATACATATATTATATGTATTATTTTTTAAAATCAATATTTAATTACATTAAATATATATAAAAAAATTTTATCAAAAAATTTTAAATATAATATATATATCATTATATACTATAAGAGATCATGTTATTTATGACTACAATATTAAGTGTTCGTGTACAAGGAAAGGTAGTAATCGGAGGAGACGGACAAGCTACTTTTGGACATACTATCATGAAAAATAATGTAAAAAAAGTTCGTTCTATTTACAAAGACCAAGTAATTGCGGGATTTGCTGGAGGAACAGCTGATGCATTTACATTATTTGAATTATTTGAAAAAAAACTAGAAAAATATCAAGGACAATTACAAAGATCTGCAATTGAATTAGCTAAAGATTGGAGAACCGATCGATTATTGAGAAAACTAGAAGCTTTACTAGCGGTAGCTGACAGAAAAAATTCTCTTATTATTACTGGCACAGGAGATGTAATACAACCAGAAAATGATGTTATTGCAATTGGATCAGGTGGTCCGTTTGCACAATCTGCAGCTTATGCTTTAATTAAAAATACCAATTTAACAGCATATAAAATAGTACAAAAAGCATTAAAAATTGCAGCAAATATCTGTATATATACAAACCAATCATTTACAATACACGAAATATCTTCAGACAAATAAAAAGGAAACATATATGTCAGATATGACTCCTAGAAAGATTGTACAAGAACTTAACAAACATATAATTGGACAAGAAAACGCTAAACGTGCTGTTGCTATTGCATTGAGAAACCGCTGGAGAAGAATGCAATTAAGTTCAGAATTACGTAACGAAATAACTCCTAAAAATATTCTAATGATCGGACCAACCGGAGTTGGAAAAACAGAAATTGCACGTCGATTAGCTAAATTAGCAAATGCTCCTTTTATTAAAGTAGAAGCAACAAAATTTACTGAAGTAGGTTATGTAGGAAAAGAAGTAGATTCTATAATCCGTGATTTAACAGAATTAGCAATTAAAATGATTCGTACAGAAAATATAAAAAAAAATAAAAAATATGCAAAAAAACGTGCCGAAAAAAAAATTTTAAAAATACTAATCCCCACACCTAGTGATAATAAATGGGAAACGGATAGTTCAGTAAAAAAACCAGATAATACAATTCAAATTTTTAAACAAAAATTACGCGAAGGAAAACTCGATAATAAAGAAATTGAAATACAAATCACTGCTGCGCCTCTTGGAATAGAAATCATGTCTCCGCCAGGCATGGAAGAGTTGACAAGCCAATTACAATCTTTATTTCAAAATTTAGGAGGAAGAAAAAAAAATTTACGTAAACTTAAGATTAAAGATGCAATGAAACTAATAATTGAAGAAGAAGCAGCTAAATTAATAAATTTAGAAGAATTAAAAAAACAAGCAATATATTCAGTAGAACAAAATAGTATTGTATTTATTGACGAAATCGATAAAATTTGTAAACATAATTCATCTACATCAAATTCTGACGTATCTCGAGAAGGCGTACAAAGAGATTTATTGCCATTAATTGAGGGCTGTACTGTCTCTACAAAACACGGGACCGTTAAAACAGATCATATCTTATTTATAGCATCCGGTGCATTTCAAACATCTACGCCTTCTGATTTAATCCCTGAATTACAAGGAAGATTACCTATACGAGTAGAACTAAATGCCTTGACAATAGATGATTTTGAAAGAATTTTAATTGAACCAAATACATCTATTACTACTCAGTATACATCTTTAATAAAAACTGAAGGAGTAGATATTATCTTTACAAAAAAAGGAATTCGTAAAATAGCTGAAGCAGCTTGGAAAATCAATGAATCTATGGAAAATATTGGAGCTCGAAGATTATATACAGTACTAGAAAAATTAATGGAAGATATTTCATTTGATTCTAATGAAAAATATGGACAGAAAATTTATATTAACGAAAATTATGTAAGTTTACATTTAGATAAATTAATGGAAAATCAGGATTTAAGTCGATTCATTTTATAAAAATACTATTTACTATTTTTTAAAAAAAAATATTTTAATTAAATTAATTGCCTATCTTTAAAATAAATGCTTTATGATAGGCAATTATTTGATAATAATTTATATTATATTAAAATAATTCAATAAAAAATTAATTTTTCATAAAATGAATATAGTACGTAGAATCATTATTCTAAATTATTAATTTGTTCTAATAAAGATTTTATTTTACGCTTCCATTTCATTCTTTCTTCTTGTATTAAAATATTTTTTTCTTCTATACGTTCTTTTAAAGAATAAATATTTTTTAATTTTTCTTTTAAACTATTATTTTTCAATTTCAAATTATTTATTTCTAATTTTAATAATGAAATATAATCTACAGATTTTTGCACTTGTATTTCTAAATTAGAGAATACTTCTAAAACCATAACAATACCATTAAAATATAAAAAAATTATTAATACAATGTGTAATAATTTGTAAAAATTTACATTGCTATAAAATACTTATAAACTAAAAATATATCGTCATTAATGATTACTATATTAATATATTTATATTTTAAATATATATATGTCAAATATTAAAAATATTAATATTAATATATTTAATAAATTTTAAAAATTGTTCCAAAAAATATAAATAATCAGTAAAATAAAAATATTATTATTTTAATAAAATAAATTAAGAAAATCAATAAATATTTTTTATATTTTATAAATTTAATCTTACTAAATATTAAAATAATTTTTTACAACACTATTATTTGGAATATTATTATATGAGTCAATGGTTAAAAGCAAACGTAATAAAATTAAAAAAGTGGAAAAATAATTTATTTACACTAGTAATACAAGCTCCTATTAATTCATTTGTTGCTGGTCAATTTACAAAATTGTCATATGTAAATTCGGATAAAAAAAGAATACAACGAGCCTATTCATTTATAAATCCACCACATGATAAAAATTTAGAATTTTATATTCTATTAATTAAAACAGGTCAATTAACACCGCGATTATATGATATTTATCATCATAAAATTTATATTGCAAAAAATTCATTTGGTTTTTTTACTATAACAGAATTACCAAGTAAAGAAAATATCTGGATGATTGCTACTGGAACTGCGTTAGGACCGTACTGTTCTATTTTACAACATGAAAATATTTTAAATAAATTTAATAAAATCATTTTAGTATATGCGGTAAAATACAATATAGATTTAAATTATTTAAATATATTTAAAAAAATAAAAAACAAATATAAAGATAAAATCATTATAAAAATAATATTAAGTCAAGAAAAAAATAAAAAATATTTATATGGACGAATACCAGACTTGATTCGTTCAGGAAAGCTAGAAAAATCTATTAATGAACCGCTACACATCGATACATCACATGTAATGTTATGTGGAAATCCTAATATGATTCAAGATACACAAAAAATATTATTTTCATTAAAAAACATGAAAAAACATTTTCGAAGAAAACCAGGACATATTACTAGTGAAAATTATTGGTAAAATTTTCAATATTATTTAAAAATATAATATATAAAAATAATTTTTCTCCGGAATTGATTCCCGTAAATACAGGAATCAATTCCAAATACATGCAATAAATATATAAATCAATCTTCCTTAATAAAAAATAAAACAATAATGCTATTATTGCACAAAAAATGAATATTTTACTTCTGGATTAGAATCTTTAGCTATAATCATAGCAGCACGAACACCATATTGATTAATTTCATCAATATTATCAGAATAAGAGGATTGTAAATCTGCTGTTTTAGTAACCGCTACTTTATATATACCGGGGCTAATTTCATCAATTTCATATGCAAAACGTATATTATTAGATGTTCGATATTCAACTTCTGGATAACGATAAGATAAATTATTCCATGCAGCATCAAGTATTTCGGGATGTAAATAAGTAGAAATTAATTGTTGCGATTCATAATCGGTAATAGAAGTCTGAAATATATTCATTATATCTGGAGCTTGATTAGAAGGAATTTTTTGTCCATTTAAAAAAACAGTTTTATTATCGATATTATCTAAAAATTTTTGTTCTAGTTGACCAGTTTTAGTTAATTTTTTAAATGATTGTTGTAATTTTTTTGAAAACAGAGCAGTTTTATTTGAAAAATTAACAGAATGCAATACATGCCAATCTACACGAGAATTATTGAAAATTTTTAAAAATAAATCTTTAACACGATCATGTATTGGGCTACATTGCAGTATATTATTAGAATCAGATTCACTCATTGAATTATTACAATATTCTTCTGCAGATACAGAATCAATAATATTAAAAGATTTCTCATCACATTTTGATTCACAAGAAGAATTTTCATCAGAATATATAAAACTTTCCTTATCATATTTATTTTTTGGAATAATATGCGCTATATATTCTTGATTAGCATCGTTAATAATTGCAACATTAACATTTTTTAAATTTTTATTGTTTAATACACTGCCATTATCAACTTTTTTTATAATTTTTGAGTTAAGATGTATATTAGATCTTATTGAAGAAACTGATGACATAATATTTCTGTCCTTTTATATTTATTAAACACAACATATCAATAAAATTAATTTATAAAATGTTTTTTAAAATCAAAAAATCACAAAAAAATAAATTAACATACATTAAATTTTTGTTATAAAAACAATAATATATTTGTATATATTTAAATTTATTTTTAACAAATAAATTATTAAAAATATTTTTTTTTATGCATGTACTTATTAATAATAAAAATAATTTAAAAATTTTATTATATAAATTATTTTAATAAAAATAAGTATATATTTATTACTTTAAAAATTAAAATATAAATATTAATCTTGAAATTTAATCTTATATTTCTTATATACTGCACAATTTAAAAAAAGTCAAATAATAAATGTACTTTTATACAAAAAAAATAAAATAAAAAAATAAATTATTATTATTAATACAAAAAATTATACACAAAAGTACAAATCAAATATTTATTTAGACTAAATATTAAAATTAATAATGAATAATTCCATCATATACATGTTGTGCTTCTCCTGACATATATAACTTATGTCCCAAAAATCCAGTCCAATCAATTTTTAAACAACCTTGCTGTAAAATTACAGTCACATGATTAGTTAAATTTTTATTCCGTATTCCTGCTGCAACAGCTGCGCAAGCTCCGCTACCACAAGCTTGAGTTTCTCCAACATGACGTTCATATACACGTAATAAAATTTTTTTTTTTGATAATATTTGCATAAAACCTACATTAACGCCTTCAGGAAATAAAATATGTTGTGATAACTGTAAACCTATTTTATTAACTTTGACAGTTGTAATATCATCAACTTGAATAACACAATGAGGATTTCCCATAGACACTACACTAAATATATATTTTTTTTGATCAATTGTAACAGAATAATATAATTGCGCAGTAGTGTATGTAAATGGAATATATTTAGGCGTAAAAATTGGTTCACCCATATCTACTTTAAAAATGTTATTATTGACATGTTCTAAAAATAAATATCTATTTTTGGTGCTAACACAAACTTTTTTTTTATTAATTTTTTTTTTAATAAACAAATAATATGCAATACATCTAGCGCCATTTCCGCATTGCTCAACTTCTAAACCATTAGAATTAAAAATTCTATAATGAAAATCAGCTTGCTGACAAATCGATTTTTGAAGTATTAGTAACTGATCAAATCCAATTCCTAAATATCTATGTGACCATTTCTGTATTAATTGCGAAGAAAAAAAAAATTATTTTTAATTGAATCAATCAAAACAAAATCATTTCCTAAACCATGCATCTTAGAAAAGAATACAGTATTTTTTTTAAAAAACATATTAATGATTCCTCATATAAAAAATAAATGCTATAATTAACACTATAAAATAGATTATTTAAAAATATTTTTATGTTAGGTTAAATATGCGCGATTTGTTATTTTATAGAAGATTCCATAAAACACTATCAATAATAGATACTATTATCAATAAAAATGATAAAAAAATAAATGTAGATTATTTTTTATTTGATAATATGATGAATATTACATTTAATAATGAAAAAAAAATAATTATTACTTCTCAAGTATATTTACATCAATTATGGATAGCTACTTCTACTCAAGGATATCATTTAATATACAATAATTTTACTTGGATATGTATACGTACAAAAAAAAATATTGATAATATATTAAAAAAAGAATTTTTTATACAAACTAATTGTAATATTGATTTTATTTTATTAAAAAAAATAAAATAAATTTTTTATATATTATCGGCGAAAGAGGATTTGAACCTCTGACCCACTGGTCCCAAACCAGTTGCGCTACCAAGCTGCGCTATTCGCCGATATAATTTAATAAAAATTTATTATTATTTTATTAATAAAAAAATCATTTAATAAAATAAAAATATATATGGGTGGTCAATGGGATTTGAACCCATGACCGCTGGAATCACAATCCAGAGCTCTACCGACTAAGCTATGACCACCAAAAATAGATATATATATAATATAATATAAAATTGCGTCCGACAGGATTTGAACCTGAGACCTTTACTTTCGGAAAGTAATGCTCTATCCATATTGAGCTACGGACGCAAAAATTTTAATATCATTAATTATAGCCAATATAAATATTATATTATTAAAAATAATTTTTACTATCTGATAAATATTATATATACACTGATTAAAAAAATCTACTATTTTATTTTATTTATTAAATAAATATTTAATATTAAATAAAATAAATATTTATATAATATATAAATATATATATAATTGTTATTATTAAACAATAAAACAATAAAAAAATTATTTATTTAATTTTTTATAAATTATGATTAAAAATTCTTTTATTAGCAAAAGAATATTATTTTGATCTTTTCATCATATCAAAAAATTCATCATTAGTTTTAGTCATAGATAATTTATTAATTAAAAATTCCATAGCATCTATTTCACCCATAGGATGAATAATTTTACGTAAAATCCACATTTTTTGTAATTCTTCAGGCATAGTTAACAGTTCTTCTCTACGTGTGCCCGATCTATTGTAATCAATAGCTGGAAAAACACGTTTTTCTGCTATTTTTCTAGATAAAGGCAATTCCATATTTCCAGTTCCTTTAAATTCTTCATAAATAACTTCATCCATCTTAGATCCGGTATCAATTAATGCAGTCGCAATAATTGTTAAACTACCACCTTCCTTAACGTTACGCGCTGCTCCAAAAAATCTCTTAGGTCTATGTAATGCATTTGCATCAACACCACCCGTTAATACCTTACCAGATGCGGGTACTACAGTATTATATGCACGAGCTAATCTAGTAATTGAATCCAATAAAATAATAACATCTTTTTTATGTTCAACTAATCGCTTTGCTCTTTCAATTACCATTTCTGCTACTTGTACGTGTCTAGAAGCTGGCTCATCAAAAGTTGATGCTACTACTTCTCCTTTAACTAATCTTTGCATTTCAGTAACTTCTTCTGGTCGTTCATCAATCAATAAAACCATTAATACACAATCTGGATGATTATATGCAATACTTTGAGCTATATTTTGTAATAATATAGTCTTTCCTGCTTTTGGCGGCGCAACAATTAACCCTCTTTGCCCGCGTCCTATGGGAGAAGATAAGTCTAATACTCTAGCAGTTAAATCTTCTTTAGAACCGTTACCACGTTCCATCTTTAACCTAGAATTAGCATGTAAAGGTGTTAAATTTTCAAATAAAATTTTACTACGCGCATTTTCTGGTTTATCATAATTAACGGTATTTACTTTTAATAAAGCAAAATAACGCTCTCCTTCTTTAGGCGGTCTAATTTTACCTGAAATAGTATCTCCAGTCCTTAAATTAAAACGACGAATCTGACTCGGCGATACATAAATATCATCAGGACCCGCTAAATAAGAACTATCTGATGATCGCAAAAAACCAAATCCATCTTGTAAAATCTCTAAAACCCCATCTCCAAATATATCTTCTCCACTTTTTGAATGTTGTTTTAATATAGAAAAAATAATATCTTGTTTACGCATTCGAGCTAAATTTTCAAGACCTATTTGTTTACCTAAAATAATAAGTTTTGATACTGATGTATTTTTTAATTTGGTAAGATTCATAATAGTGAATATATCAATCCATTTTAGAGAAAAATATAAAATATATTTATATATAAACAATACATTATATATACATATATATACATTATTGTAGATGTAAGGTAATTATTTTAAGTAAAAAAAAACACATATATACTTAATATATAAAAAATTGTTATATTGTTAAATTTAATTTTATAAATATAAAAAATAAAAAAAATAAAATTTAAAAACTTTAAAGTAATATTTTATTGTCTAAAAAATTTTTTAATTCTATTTTTGATATAACTCCTATTTTTGTTCCTATAATTTTATTTTTATTAAACAATAATAATGTCGGAATTCCTCGAATGGAATATTTAATCGGTATTTTTTTATTCATATCAATATTAATTTTTCCCACAACAATTTTTTTATAATATTCATGAGCAATATCTTCTAAAATTGGTGATAAAATTTTACACGGACCACACCAATCCGCCCAAAAATCTACCAATACATATTTATTTGAAGTAAATACTTGTTCTTTAAAATTTTGATCTGTTAATTCAATGATTTTAGTTATTTTCATAAAAACCTTTATATGTATTTTATATTGTAATTAATATTTTTATATTATTTATAAATACTGTATTGTATAAAACAATCTTTATTTACCTAAGACTAGTGTACACTTATACAATACAATTAAGATGTTATTGATATTTTTATTTAACTTTAGTATTTAATCCAATGAATTGCTCGTTGCGGTAATTCAAATAAAAATCGACTTGGCTGTACATGAATTAACATACCAAATTTTTTTTTATTTCTACAAAAACTCAAAAAAAGTTGTTTTTTTGCACGAGTAATTCCTACATACATCAAACGACGTTCTTCTGTAATGTTATCGTCCATAATACTTTTCTGATGCGGTAATGTACCTTCTTCCACTCCAATGATACATACTACCGAAAACTCCAATCCTTTTGATGCGTGTATGGTCATTAAATGTAATTTGTCAATATTTTTATTAGTATCATATTGCATAATATTTTCAAAATCACCACATACAAACCGTATTAATACATCTTCTAATTTTATTGGTAAATTACCATTTCGACCTACTAATATATTTTTTAACCAATTAGAAAAACAAATTATATCTTTTATACGTTTTTCTGAAATATTATGATCATTATGATAATTTGTAATCCATGAAAAATAATTTACATCTTTAATAACATTATTTAAAATTTTTTCCGGTTTATTTAATAGATTAGATGACAATTGTACAATCCATAAAACAAAATTATTTAATTTTAAAAAAACATTTTTATTTAATTTTTTAATTATACGAAAATCCATACTGGCTGCAAATAAACTAATTTTATGATATGCAGCAAATTTCTTTAGTTTATTTAAAGTAACTAATCCTATTCTTCGATTTGGAACATTAATAATACGTAGAAACGCTAAATCATCTTTATGATTAACAATTAACCGTAAATATGCTAATAAATCTTTAATTTCTAATAAATCAAAAAAAGATTGTCCGGAATAAATATAATACGGAATATCTTGACATACTAATTCTGCTTCTACAGCTTGTACTTGATAATTATTCCGATATAAAATAGCATAATCTTTATACTGCATATTATGAAGATTCTTATGATATTGAATATAATTAATTATTTGTCGAGCTTCTTGTGCTTCATTTATTGACATAAATACATAAATTTTATTTCCATAATCTAAAGTAGAAAATAATTTTTTATTAAAAAAATTCTCATTATTAGAAATTAAAATATTGGCTGCATGTAATATACAACCAGAAGAACGATAATTTTGTTCCATTTTAATAACATTTAAAGTAGGAAAATCATATTTTAATAAATAAAAAATTTTTTGTTGAGCTCCTCTCCATGAATAAATAGACTGATCATTATCACCAACTACTGTAAAATTAGCATTACAACCGCATAATAATTTAATTAACTCATACTGACTAATATTAATATCTTGATACTCATCTACTAATAAATATTGAATTTTTTTTTGCCAATTCAATCGTATCTGAAGATTATTTTTTAACAAAACAGTAGGTAAAAAAATTAAATCATTAAAATCTAATATATTATGTTGCTTAAGAAAACAATCATATTTTTCATAAAAAAAAACACATTTCTCTTCTAAAGCAGAATTTATACATTTATATGCAAGTTTAGGATTTAATAATCGATTTTTCCAAACAGAAATTTGATAAAGTAACTGTTTTAAAAAAAAAATATTACTATTTTTATTAATATTTATCAAATTTTTTAATAAACGTAATTGTTCATTTTGATCAAATAAAGTAAAATTTTTTTTTAAACCCAATAAACGATATTCGTTTCTAATAATTTTTAAACCTAAAGCATGAAATGTAGAAATTGTTATATCATGTATTTGCTGAAGGGTTAACTTTTTCAATAAACGTAATTCAATTTCTTTAGCTGCTTTATTAGTAAACGTTACTGCAAAAATTTTTTTAGGATCATATTGATAAATAGTAATTAATGTTATCACTTTATGAATTATAACACTAGTTTTTCCTGATCCTGCCCCAGCTAAAATTAAACACGGATTATCAATAATATGAATAGCTTTTTCTTGAACTTTATTTAACATCATAAATATATTATCATAAACATAAAATTTTTAAATTAATCTAATTTATTTAAAAATAAATACAACTTATATAGCGTACATGTATTTAACAATAATAACATTAATGGTTTTAATTATTTAAACATGTTGATGACTTCATAGCTGTCATGTACGAACGTAATTGTTCTCCAATTTTTTCAATAGCGTGATTTTTAATAAAATTATTAATAGACATTAATTCTTGATTGCTAATAAAATCATTTTTAATACATTCACCTAAATCACTACTACGAATAGTTTTTATAAAATTATTTAAAATAGGAATAGCTTTTTCAGAAAATAAATGACTACCATATTCTGCGGTATCAGAAATAATCAAATTCATTTCGTATAATCTTTTTCTAGCAATAGTATTAGTAATCAATGGTAATTCATGTAACGATTCATAATATGCAGAGGCAGGCGTAATACCTGTTTCTATCATAGTTTCAAACGATAATTCAACACCTGCTTTTAACATAGCAATCATTAAAGTACATTTTTCAAAATATTCATGATCTAATATTTCTCTACCGGAATATAAATTAGCATTTTCAAAAGAAGATTTATGTAATTTTTTTCTCCATTGGATTAATTTTAAATCTCCTTGTTTCCAATCAGACATCATCTTTTTTGAAAAATTTCCGGAAATAATATTATCCATATGTAAACAAAATAGTGGTTTTAATATAGTTTTTAACTTTATTGATAAATTATAAGCACGAACTTTTGTAGGACCGGATAAACGATCAAATAATAATTTAATTCCTCCTACTTTCATACATTCTGCTAATTTTTCCCAACCAAATTGCAATAATGTAGCAGAATAATCAGAACTATACCCTTTACTAATTAAATGTTGATAACAAACTAATGAACAAGCTTGTAACATACCACATAAAATAGTTTGTTCTCCCATTAAATCAGATTTAACTTCTGCAATAAAAGAAGATCGTAATACTCCAGCCTTATGTGATCCTAAACCAATAGCCCATGATTTTGCAATATTTAAACCATTTAACTGTAAATCATTTTCTTGATGTACAGCAATTAATGCGGGTACACCAAATCCATTTAAAAATTCTTGTCGTACTTCAGTACCAGGGCATTTAGGTGCTACCATGATAACCGTAATATCTGAACGAATTTTTTCTCCTTCTTCAACAATATTAAATCCATGAGAATACCCTAAAGTAGAATTTTTTTTCATTAACGTTTGCAGTTTTCTTACTACCTTAGAGTGTTGTTTGTCTGGAGTTAAATTAATAACTAAATCAGCATCAGGAACTAATTTTTTATATGTATCTACACAAAAATTATTTCGAATAGCATTATTCCATGAAGTAGACTTATTAATTATAGAATTTTTTCTAAGTGCAAATGAAACCTTGAAACCAGAATCTCTTAAATTTAATCCTTGATTTAATCCTTGCGCACCACATCCAACAATAACAATATTTTTATTCTTTAATATTTCTTTAGAATTCAAAAATTCTGATTGATTCATTAAAAATCCAGTACTTAAATTTATTAATTTTTCTCTAAAGGAAAGAGAATTAAAGAAATTTTTCATAAAAACTCCGTTTGATTTAAAATAAAAAATATAGTTATTATAAATAACCAATAAATTTTATAAAAAATTAAATTATTAATTAGTTGATATAATATAAAAATATTTTATAGAAATATATATTTCTATATTTTGCGTACCGCACCTGTGTCTGCACTAGTGGCAAACATACTATATATTTTCAAAGAATCAGAAATATTACGTAAACGATTTTTTGGTGTATATGCCTTCTTACCTCTACTTTCTTCTTTTAATTGACGATTTAATAATTCTTTTTTTGGAACATTTAAAATAATACTACGTTTTAAAATATCAATACTAATAATATCTCCATTATATATCAACGCAATTAATCCGCGACTCGCAGCTTCAGGAGAAATATGTCCGATTGAAATACCGGAAGTTCCGCCAGAAAATCGCCCGTCAGTAATTAAAGCGCATTTTTTGTCTAATTTCATAGATTTTAAATATGCAGTAGGATATAACATCTCTTGCATACCCGGACCACCACATGGTCCTTCATATCGAATGACTATTACATCACCAAAATTAATTTTTTTGTGTAAAATAGCATATACAGCATCTTCTTGGCTTTCATATACTTTAGCTGGACCCATAAATACCATATTTTTTTTATCAATAGCAGCGGTTTTTATTATACTGCCGTATTTTGCTAAATTACCTGTTAATATTGCTAAGCCGCCATCTTGATTATATGCATATTTTTGCGAACGAATACAACCTGTTTTACGATCTAGGTCTAAAGTAGACCATCGAAATGATTGAGAAAAAGGAATAATAGTTTTTTTACCTTTAGGACCTGATGAATAAAAATGAAATGCATGTTTATTTTGAACATCAAGTATATCGTATTTATTAATTATTTCTTTTAATGTAAACCCTAATATACCAAATACTGATGTATCTAATAAATTAATTTTATTTAATTCAGATAAAATACCAATCACCCCTCCAGCACGATGTAAATCTTCCATATGATATTTAGAAGTACTAGGAGAAAGTTTGCATAAATGAGGTACTATTCTAGATAAATAATCAATATCTGACATAGTAAAATTAACCTTAGACTCATGAGCCATAGCTAATAAATGTAATACTGTATTTGTAGATCCTCCCATAGCGATATCTAAAATCATAGCATTTTTCAAAGTAGTTTTTGTAACAATACTTCTAGGTAATAATGCAAGATTATTATCTATATAATAATCTTTAGTATTTTTTACAATAACTTTGCCTGCTTTTAAAAATAATTTTTTTCTGTCAGTATGAGTGGCTAACACTGTTCCATTTCCAGGTAATGATAAACCAATAGCTTCCGTTAAACAATTCATAGAATTAGCTGTAAACATGCCTGAACAAGAACCACAGGTCGGACAAGCTGAATGTTCAATATCCGATAATGTTTCCGATGAAGTATTTGGATTAGCTCCATGAGCTATAGCATCTACTAAATCAATTTTAATAATTTTTTTATTAGATATAATTTTTCCTGATTCCATAGGACCACCAGACACAAAGACCGCCGGAATATTTAATCGTAATGCCGCCAATAACATGCCGGGTGTAATTTTATCGCAATTAGAAATACACACCATAGAATCTACACAATGCGCATTAATCATATATTCAATAGAATCTGCTATTAATTCTCGAGAAGGAAGAGAATAAAGCATTCCAGCATGTCCCATCGCAATTCCATCGTCAATAGCAATTGTATTAAATTCTTTAGCAATACCTCCAAAGTTAACAATTTGTTGAGATACTAATCTACCTAATTCACGTAAATGTATATGTCCGGGTACAAATTCAGTAAATGAATTAACTACTGCAATAATTGGTTTACCAAAATCTTTATCTTGAACACCAGTAGCACGCCATAAAGCTCTAGCTCCAGCCATATTTTTGCCGTTAATAGTTGTTGATGAACGATAAATTGGCATTGAAATAAACTCGTTTATATAAAATTTAAAAATAAATAATATTTTAATACTCAATATATTCTTTAAATAATATATTTATATAGAAATATTAATGATTGTCAGTTTATAAAAATTTTTAATAATTTTTATACTTATAATAGATATTTATTGGTAAGATATACAAAAGGATTAATATAATCAATATTGATTTTTTTATATTATTTAAAATAATATATATGTGATATTTATTACAGGGGTGAAGGGAATCGAACCCCTAACTTTCGGTTTTGGAGACCGATGCTCTACCATATTGAACTACACCCCTAAAAATATTTTCATAATACACATATAAGTATATATTTTAAATATATTATACATGAGAGATAAAAAAAATACAACTATACAAAATTTTCATAAATTTCACAAAAAACTAATTTATGTATCAATAAATAATTTATATATATAAATTATTTATTGTTTTTTTATACAAAAAAGTAAATAAAATATATAATAAGATTTAAAAGATAATTAAAAAAATTATTTTAAATAATATGTTGATATTTATTATAAGGATTTTATAAAAATGAAATTTCCTATTTATTTAGATTATGCTGCTACTACTCCTACAGATCCTAAAGTAAAAAAAATAATGAATAAATATTATTCCATAAATGATATTTTCGGAAATGCAGCATCTAGATCTCATAAATTTGGATGGGAAGCAGAAGAATCAGTAGATATAGCAAGAAATGAAATAGCCAAATTAATTAATTCTGATTCCAGAGAAATTATTTTTACTTCTGGTGCTACTGAATCAAATAATTTAGCAATTAAAGGAATATATGAATTTCATAAAAATAAAAAAAATCATATCATTACAAGCCAAATAGAACATAAATCAGTACTAGATTGTTGTCGATACCTAGAATATAAAGGGTGTCACGTAACATATATAAAACCAAATAAATACGGTATTATTGATATATCAAAAATAAAAGAAGCTATTAATGAACATACATTATTGATTTCAATCATGCATGTAAATAATGAAATTGGATCTATTCAAAATATTAAAAAAATAAGTCATTTTTGTAGAGAAAAAAAAATTTTTTTTCATGTAGATGCCACACAAAGTATTGGAAAAATAAAGATAGATATAAAAAAAACACCAATAGATTTACTGTCATTTTCTGCTCATAAAATATACGGACCAAAAGGAATTGGAGCATTATATGTATGTCTTAAACCGAGAATTCGATTGTCACCGCAAATACATGGTGGTGGACATGAAAGAGGATTTCGTTCTGGAACATTACCGGTTCATCAAATTGTTGGTTTTGGAGAAGCATGTAAAATATTAAGAAAGAAAATGAAAGATGATATTTTACATACTAGATATTTACGCAATATACTATGGAATGGTTTGCGCGATATTCAAGAAATTTATTTAAATAGTCACTTTGATTATGTAGTTAACAATATACTTAATATTAGCTTTAATTATATTGAAGGAGAATCACTATTAATGGCTTTGAAAAATTTAGCTGTATCTTCTGGATCTGCATGTACATCAGCAAGTCTAGAACCATCATATGTTTTGCGAGCTATAGGTGTAAAAGATGAATTAGCTCATAGTTCTATTAGATTTTCTATTGGACGGTTTACAACATCAAAAGATATTAAATATGCTATAATAGCAATTAAAAATGCAATTGAAAAATTAAGAAAACTTTCTCCTCTTTGGGAAATGTTTCAATCTGGTATTAAAATGGATAAAATTATTTGGAGTTAATACTTTTATATAGGAAAATTTTAAATTATGGCTTACAGTAAAAAAGTATTAGATCATTACGAAAACCCAAGAAATGTTGGTTCATTTTCAGAACAAGAAAAAAATGTAGGTACCAGTTTAGTAGGCGCTCCTGCTTGTGGTGATGTAATGAAATTACAAATAAAAGTAAATAAAAAAAATATTATAGAAGATGCTTGTTTCAAAACATACGGATGCGGTTCTGCCATTGCTTCTAGTTCATTAATGACAGAATGGGTAAAAGGAAAAACATTGAAAGAAGCAAATAAAATAAAAAATACAGATATAGCAAAAGAATTAGATTTACCTCCTGTAAAAATTCACTGCTCAATTTTAGCAGAAGATGCAATTAAAGGAGCAATTGCCAATTATCAAAAAAAATATAAAAAAAAAAAATAATATTTATTCACTAAATATAGTAGTGCTGAATTTAAATATAATTTATTCAGCGCTATTAAAATTAATATATATAAAAAACAACATATACACCTTAAATAACTATCTATTTATTAAAAATAAAAAAAAATTATTATAGGCTTATAATGAATTATTTTAATTTATTTCAAATACCCCAAAAATTTAATATTGATAAAAATAAATTAATTAACAATTTTTATGAATTACAAAAAAAATATCATCCAGATAATTGTGATAAAAATCATTTAAACGAAAATAAAAAAATATTAATATCTATTCAAATTAACAAAGGATTTAACATATTAAAAAATAAATTTACTAGAGCAAATCATTTATTGGAAATAAATAAAAAAAAATATAAAATAAAAGAAAAATATATTTTTAATAAAAAAAAAACATTAATTGAAAAATTTCAATTATACGAAGAAATACAAAAAATAAAAAATCAATCAAATTCATTTACTAAAATTAATATTTTTATAAAAAATATAAAAATTAAATTAAATTTATATTTTTTAGAATTTAATAAAAAAATTAAAGAAAAAAAAATTAATTCTGCAGATCAGGTATATGGTCATATATGTTTTATATATAAAATTTTAAAAAAAGCTCAAAATTTAAAAAACACTTTAACTAATGAATAATAAAAATGAAAAAAAAAAAATTGTTATAGGTATTGATTTTGGAACAACATATTGTTTAGTATCTACCAAAAAAAATAAAAAAATACAAACTATTGAAGCATTTAATAAAAAAAATTTTTTTCCAACAATTATACATTTTGGAAAAAAGAAAACTAGTATAGGATGGAAAGCTCAAAAATTTTTAAAAACAGATACAAAAAATACCGTTACATCAATAAAAAGATTTATCGGAATATCTTATTCTGAATTAAAGAAAAAAAAATTAAATATTTTAAATATTATTTCAAAAAGTTCCAAAAAAGAATTAATTTTTAAAACTAATATAGGAAAAATTCCAGTTTCTTTAATTATTCAAAAAATTTTTAAATATATTAAAAAAAAAATAGAAAAAAAATTAAAAAAAAATATTTATGGAACAGTAATAACAATTCCGGCATATTTTAATAATATACAAAAAAATATCATAAGAAAATCTGCACAAGCAAGTCAATTAAAAGTATTACGTTTACTAAATGAGCCAACAGCAGCCGCTATTGCATATGGATTAGAAAAAAAAAGAAAAGGATTGATGTGTATCTATGATCTAGGAGGCGGAACATTTGATGTATCTATTTTAAAAGTTTATAAAGGAATTTTCGAAGTACTCTCTACAGAGGGAGATAATAAATTAGGCGGCGATGACTTTGATTATTTATTGGCTTATTTTTTATATTCTAAATTAAAAAATCAACCAAAATTAAACCATAATTTATTTAAAAAGTTGCTTATTATTGCGGAAAAAGTTAAAATCCAATTAAGTCAAAAATCACAAATTAAAATTAAATTATCAAATGAAAAAATAAATTGTTCGGTATTAGAATTTAATACATTAATTCATCCATACATTCAAAAAACATTGAAAATTTTAAATTCAGCTTTACAATATGCTGATATAAAAATATCTGATATTGATGACATAATTTTAGTAGGAGGTTCTACATATATTCCATTAATTCGTCAACAGATTTTTTCATTATTTAAACAAGAACCTTTAATTTCAATTAATCCAATCGAAGCAGTAGCTCAAGGTGCTGGATTACATGCAAGCTTTTTATTTTATAAAAAACAAGAAAAAAACCAATCAATGCTATTATTGGATGTAATACCAATTTCTATTGGAATTGAATTATTAGGAGGTTTAATGGAAAAAATGATTGAAAAAAATACAAAAATCCCCACTGAAGTTATGAAAATATTTACTACCTTTAAAGATTATCAAACAGGATTTTGTATCAATATTTTTCAGGGAGAAGATAAATATGTACGAAATTGTAAATTATTAAAAAAATTTAAAATTCAAGGATTACCATCAAAACTAGCTGGTCAAATAAAAATTATTACTATATTTCGTATAAATGTAGATGGACAATTATCTATAATAATTCAAGAAAAATTATCTAAAATTAATTATTCTATAAAAATAGATCCACTATACCAGTAATAATTATAATTAATGTAATTATATTGATTACAAAATAAAAATATTTCATTAAAAATAAATTTTATTTACATAAATAAAATTTATTAATTCTAACGTAAAGATGATTATTGTTTAATAAAAACATTTTTTGGAAACATATTATGCCAAATATAATTTTTTATCCACAAAAATTTATATTGCCTCATGGTTTAACCGTACAAGGAAAATCAGGAAAAACTATTCTTGATATTGCATTATCAAATAAAATAAATATGGAACATGCATGTGAAAAATCATGTGCTTGTTGTACATGTCATTGTATTATTAGGAAAGGGTTTTTTTCTTTATCTCCTTGCCAAGAAAAAGAAGAAGATTTATTAGATAAAGCGTGGGGTTTAGAAAAATATAGTCGGTTAGGATGTCAGGCTCGTTTAGGAAATGAAGATATTGAAGTAGAAATTCCTCTATATCATGTAAATCACGTAAATGAACAATAAAATATAAAAATAATATTATTTTTATATTTTTATGTTTATTATATTTTATGAATATATGGATTAATATTATTTTTAAAAAAAATTTTAATGGGTGTATTCGGGATATGTAATTCTTTTTGTAAAAAATGCACTAAATATTTTTTATATGTTTGTGATATATATTGTGTTTGTGTTCCATGAATAATAATTAATATTGGATTTTGTTTAACAAAATGTGCATATTTTAAACGTATTATTTTTCCTGTTGCACCCGTTGATAAAGGATGTTGTATGACAGCCTGCTGCACTATATTAGTTAAATAAGAAGAACTAAAAGTTAGTAAAGATTCTTTATAAATAATGTTAATTTGTTTAAAAATTTTTTTTAAACCTATTTTATATAAAGCAGATATTTTAATAATGGCAATATTTTTAATGAATTTTAAACGATTTAAAACAATACTGGTAATTATTTTTTTTTTATCTGATGTAATTAAATCCCATTTATTTAACAGTATAAAAAAAGAAAAACCAGAATTTATTATTCTATTAATAATAGATAAATCTTGAGCACAAATACCAGCATATACATCAATTACAATGATAATAATTTGATTGAATTTCATTATATCAAAAGATTTTTTTTCAGATATATATTCTAAAAAAGTACGTTTTTTATTTTTTTTATTAATACCAGCTGTATCTGTTAATATATATTCAATATTATTTACAATTAAAGATTCTGTAATAATATCCCTAGTAGTTCCAGGTATAGAGCTAGTAATTATTCGATTATAATTAAGTAATTTATTTACTATGGTAGATTTACCAGAATTTGGTTTTCCAACAAAACAAACTTTTATTTTAGTACTAATACTAACATTTTTTTGATTATTATCAAATAATTTATTAAGATTTAGTTCTTTATACAGAACATATATTTTTTTTAAAAAATTAACAATTCCAATACGATGAAGTACAGATATTTTACATATATTTTTAATCCCAAAATCATAAAAATCAATTATTTTATCATTTAAATTAATTTTATCAATTTTATTTATTAATAAAATAATTGGTTTATTGAATTTTCTTATTTTCTTTAAGATAAAATCATCTAATTTAGTTATTCCAATATATGCATCAACAACAAAAATTATTAAATTTGATCTTTTTATTGCGATTTTTGTTTGTTTATATGATTCTAATTTAATAATATTATTGGTTTCTTTTTTTTTAAAAAAATCAATACCTGCAGTATCAATAATACAAAATTGATGATTTTTTATTGAAAAATATCCAGAATTCATATCACGAGTAGTTTGATGAAATTTACTAATTAATGAATTATTTGATTTTATTAATAAGTTAAATAAACTGGACTTTCCAACATTAGACTGACCTATTAAAGTAATTATGGGTACCATTCTAAAATATTTCTCGTTTTAAAAGAATATTTAGTCTATATTTTGAAAATATTTTACGCCATGTATGATTTCTAACATTATTTACTATTTCTATAGCATTATAAAATTGTCTTTGTTGTATATATAGTTTTACCAAATTTAATTTTATTAAAAACATTAAATTTTCTTCTAATTTTAAAGATATTAATTTTCTTAACATTAAAATAGATTTTTTATATTCTTTTTTTAAAAAAAAATGTTTAGATAAGTTCATTTGTATTAATGTAGTATAAATATTATTTTTTTTATTTAAAAAACCAATTTTATTTTTAATAGTATTTTTTGCTCTATATGCAAAATTATCAATAATTCTATTAAATTCTGTAACAGTAACATTACTAGTCGTATAATTTCGGGCAATTAAAATGACACAACCAGATAATGATAATAAAATCAATAATAATGTTATATATATATTTTTTTGAAAATAAGTTTTAAATTTTGCAAGTATATTATTTGTCATATTTATTAAATTCAATAATTAGAAGGTTTTTATTTTCGATTAAGAAATTTTTAAAAAAATAATAACATATTTTTTTTTTAATTTCAATTATTTTTTATAAATTA
>NZ_LR217708.1 GCF_900698905.1 Buchnera aphidicola (Cinara kochiana kochiana)
AAAAATTCAGGATTTATAGTAATAAAAAAAATTTTTTTTAAAAAATAAATGCAAAATAACTTTTAAAAAAATAAAAAAAAAAAAGACAATATATATTTTATATAGTATATTAATTAATAAGCCGTTTGAAAAAATATAAAAAGGTTAAAAATGAAAAAAATATTTAATATAGCAGTTTTACCAGGTGATGGGATTGGTCCTGAAGTTATGTTAGAAACGTATAAAATTTTAAATGTTATTAATAATAAATTCGGTTATAAAATTCATACTCATGAATTTGATATTGGTGGAATAGCTTTTGATAAATTTGGTACACCTCTGCCTAAAAAAACATTAGATGGGTGTATAAAATCGGATGCAATTTTATTTGGATCTGTTGGAGGAAAAAAATGGACATGTCTGTCTCGAGATAAACAACCTGAAAGAGGCGCTTTATTACCGCTTAGACGATTTTTTAATTTATTTATTAATATTAGGCCCATTAAGTTAAATAATGATTTAAAACAGCTATCTCCACTACGAGAGGGTATAATAAAAGATGGATTTGACATTTTATGTATTCGTGAATTAATAGGCGGTATATATTTTGGTTTGCCGAAAGGAAGAAATACATTCAATAAAAAAAATATTTCTGCTTTTGATACAGAAATTTATTCTACTAAAGAAATTGAAAGAATTGCAAAAATTGCTTTTCAATTATCATTAAAAAGAAAAAAACAAGTTTGCTCTATAGATAAAGCAAACGTATTAGAAAGTTCTTCTCTTTGGAGAGAAGTAGTAACAAATGTTTCTAAAAATTTTCCAGATGTTAAATTACAACATTTATATGTAGATAATGCTGCTATGCAATTAATCAAAAATCCTAATCAATTTGATGTAATCTTATGTTCAAATTTATTCGGAGACATTTTATCAGATGAATGCGCAATGTTAACAGGATCTATTGGAATGCTACCCTCAGCCAGCTTAAATAAAAATTTTTTTGGACTATTTGAACCAGCTGGAGGATCAGCTCCTGATTTAAAAGGTAAAAATTTAGCTAATCCAATTGCTCAAATTCTATCTTTGGCATTATTGTTTGAATATTCTTTAAATTTAAAACATATTTCGCAATATATTGAATTAGCTGTAATAAAAACTTTAAAAAAAGGATATCGAACTTTAGATATTTCTGATGGTAAAAATTATATTAGTACCAATCAAATGGGCACTAAAATTGCTAAAAAATTATCTGAGATAATAACTAATGAAAACTACATTATATCAAAAAATATTTAATTCACATTTAATATATAACAAGAAAAACATTACACCAATTATTTATATTGATTTACATTTAATACATGAAGTAACATCTCCTCAAGCATTTGCGGGATTAATAAAAAAAAATAGAAATGTACGAAGACCAACGCAAACATTTGCAACTATGGACCATAATGTACCTACTGTGTCTAGGAACATTAATAATTCTTCTAAAATGGCAAAAATACAAATGAATACTTTGTTAAAAAATTGTCAAAATTTTAATATTTCTTGTTATAATTTAACAAATATAAATCAAGGTATTGTACATATAGTAGGTCCCGAACAAGGAATGACTTTGCCGGGAATGACAATTGTTTGCGGAGATTCACATACATCAACTCATGGAGCTTTTGGCGCACTAGCATTTGGAATAGGTACTTCAGAAGTAGAACATGTATTAGCTACACAAACTTTACCACAGAATTATATGAAAAATATGCGAATACATATATATGGAAATCAAAAAAATAATATTTATTCTAAAGATATTATTCTAAATATTATTCATAAGATTGGTACTTCTGGAGGTACCGGATATGTTGTAGAGTTTACTGGTCCAGTTATACAAAATATGAGTATGGAAAGTCGAATGACTATCTGTAATATGGCAATTGAATTAGGAGCAAAATCTGGTATTATACAACCCGATAATGTTACTTATCAATATTTAAAAAATAAAAATTTTGTTCCTAAAAACCGTTCATGGAATGAATATAAAAAATTATGGAATATATTAAAATCTGGACCCAAAGCTATTTTTGAAAAAAATATATTTATTGATATATCTAATTTATCTCCACAAATCACATGGGGAACAAATCCATCTCAAGTAATTTCTATCAATAGCAAAATTCCAAAATTAAAAACTTTTAAAGATAAAAATTTACTAGAAAACGCAAAAAGATCACTAGATTATATGGGTTTAAAAGACGGTACCAGCTTGATTAATATCCCAGTTGATAAAGTTTTTATTGGATCATGTACAAACTCTCGAATTGAAGATTTACGAGTGGTCGCTTCAGTTGTTAAAAATAAAGTCATTGCTAACAATATAGAAGCTATCATTGTTCCTGGATCCGGTTTAGTTAAAAGACAAGCTGAAAAAGAAGGTTTGGATAAAATTTTTAAAAAATCTGGTTTTCAATGGAGACACGCTGGTTGCTCCATGTGTTTGGGTATGAATGAAGATCAGTTAAAACCTCAAGAAAGATGCGCATCTACCAGTAATAGAAATTTTGAAGGAAGACAAGGACCCGGAGGTCGAACTCATCTTATGAGTCCTTGGTTAGCAGCACAAACCGCTTTATACGGAAAATTCATTAATATTGAAAACTTTTATTCATAAACTTTATGAGATAATTTTAAAATAATGCAAAAATTTATAAAACACATTGGAGTTATAGTTGCTTTAGACATATCAAATATTGATACAGATATAATTATTCCAAAACAATTTTTACAAAAAATTGATAGAGTTGGATTTGGCAAAAAATTATTTTACAATTGGAGATTTTTAGATTCTTCAGGAAAAAAAGAAAATCCTAATTTTATTTTAAATAAAGATATTTATCGTAATGCTAGTATTTTATTAACACGCAATAATTTTGGATGCGGTTCTTCTAGAGAACATGCTGTGTGGGCTTTAATGGATTACGGTTTTAAAGTAATTATTGCTCATAGTTTTTCCGATATTTTTGTAAATAATTGCTTAAATAATCGTTTATTATTAATCTCTCTTCCTAAAAAATTAATAGATAAATTATTTTTTATATTAAAAATGAAATCCAAAATTATTTGCATGATTGATTTACTAAAAGAAATAATTATGGTGCATAACCATTCTATACAATTCAAAATTGATCCTATTAAAAAACAATCTATTATGTATGGATTTGATAATATCGATTATACTTTAAAACATGAAGAAAAAATAAATTTATATGAAAAAAATCATTCTATATATAATTTTTATTAAGATGATATTTTTAAATTTTACTTATTAACAATATTCTTCATTCAGAAAATTTTTTATTTTTAAAAATTTTCTGAAAATTAATAAATTTAGAACTTTATTCTACAAATTATATCAAAAGGTTTACTATGAAAGAAAAAATAATAATTTTTGATACAACGTTACGTGATGGTGAACAAGCTTTACCAGCTAGTTTAAATTCAAATGAAAAAATACAAATTGCATTAGCTCTAGAACGTATGGGAGTAGATATTATAGAAGCAGGTTTTCCTATTTCTTCACCGGGAGAATTTAAATCAATAAAATCTATTTCTAAAATAATTAAAACAAGTAAGATATGTAGTTTAGCTCGATGCTTGCCGAAAGATATTGATGTCGCTGCCCAAGCTATGGAACATGCCCAAGAAAATAGAATACATCTTTTTTTAGGAACTTCTAATTTACATGTAGCTTCTAAATTAAAAAAAAGCTTTAATGAAATAATAAACATGGCTGTTTCATCTGTTACTAGAGCTCGTAATTACACTAATGATATTGAATTTTCATGTGAAGATGCAGGAAGAACTTCATTAAAAAATTTGTACACAATTATTGAAGCTGTTATTGATGCTGGAGCTACTACAATTAATATCCCTGATACTGTAGGGTATACTACCCCTACTCAATTTAAAAAAATTATTCAATCTATTTTTCGTTATGTTAAAAATATAGATAAGGCTATAGTTTCCGTACACTGCCATAATGATTTAGGAATGGCTGTAGGTAACTCTATTAGCGCAATTGAGGCAGGTGCAAGGCAAATTGAAGGGACTATGAATGGTTTAGGTGAAAGAGCCGGAAATACAGCTTTAGAAGAAGTAATAATGGCCTTATATGTACATCACGATGTACTAAACAAATATACTAATATAAATTATAAAGAAATCTATAAAACTAGTAAAATAGTTAGTCAATTTTGTAATATGCCAATTTCAATAAACAAAGCTATTGTAGGAAAAAACGCATTTTCACATTCCTCTGGAATTCATCAAGATGGTGTCTTAAAAAATAGAGAAAACTATGAAATAATTGATCCTATTTCCATTGGGTTAAATAATTGTAAATTAAATTTAACTTCTCGATCTGGTAGAGCAGCTGTGGAACATCGCATGAAAGAAATGGGTTATCATAAAAGTGATTATAATTTAAATGAATTATATGTTGATTTTTTAAAACTAGCAGATAAAAAGGGACAAATTTTTGATTATGATTTAGAAGCTTTAGCTTTTTTTAAAAAACAACGAAATATCGAAGAATATTTTAAATTAGAATATTTTGATGTGCATACTAAATTATCGGGATTATCAGTAGCATCTATTATTTTAATGTGTGGTTCTCAAACAAATATTCAAAAAGCATCAACAAGCAATGGTCCTGTAGATGCTATTTATCAAGCTTTAAATAAAGCAACTTTATATCCTATTATTTTAAAAAAATTTAATTTAGTAGCTAATGGAGAAGGTAAAGATGCTTTAGGAAAAGTAGACATTGTTGTACAGTATAAACTACGAAATTTTCATGGTGTAGGTTTAGCTACTGATATTATTGAGGCATCAGCGCAAGCAATGGTAAACGTATTGAATTATATTTGGAAATCTACTGAAGTAAATAAAAGAATTAGAAAAATTAAATAAATAAATTATAAAAAATTATTTATACTATAAATAGTAGTATTTTATTTATTTAAAAATTTATTAAAAAATTTTTTATAAAAATTTAAATGATAGGTTATTTATGTTAGAAAAAAAATATGTATATAATCCATATCCACAATTTATTCAACCAGACAATTATAAAAAACGTCCAGCATTTATTAAATATGCAATGAAATATGCAGCTAAAATGGATGTTGCTCAAAACGAAGTTTATTTATCTATTCGCAAATTTACAAATCCGATTACAGGATATATTTTACCACGTAAAAGGCGATTAAATGAACATCGTGCACGAGCTTTGCGAGCTATGATACAAGCTATGTTATATCACTTTAACATAGCCACTACCTTAGTGATGGCCTCTGTTGAAAAATTATCTGATGTATGTGGTTTATCAACATATTCTAGCGTAGGTAATAAATCTATTACAAGAGCTTCTCGATTAATTACAGATTTTATGGAACCAATTGGTTTAATTAGTTGTCAAAAAATATGGGATAAAGTTTTAGGAATGTATATTCCTAAAATTATATGTTTAAAACCACTATTTTTTATGATGTTTAATATTTCTCAATTCAGATTAAAACAAATCAGAGTAGCACAATTAAAATGGATTAATAAGTATTTAAAAAAACAAGGAAAATCCAAAATAACATTTTTTGAAGCTGAACAACAAGCAAAAGAAAATCATATTCAGCGTGCTTTAAATTACAGGCAACATAAACATTTCATTAGTGAAAATCAAAGTAAAGCTACTCAAATAATTCAATTAGAAGAAAAATATGTCCGTTCATATATTTTAAAGAAATTAGTACAAAAATATTCTATTGAAGAATTATGTGATATTGGATTAATTAATTTAAAAAGAAAAGTAAATTTTGAGTATTTAAAATTAAAAAAATTAGCAGAATACTCTATCCCCTAAAACAATTCAATAGATTTCATTAAATATAGTAAAATAATTTTTTAATAAATATAAATTAAATAAAAAAATTTTAAAAGTAAATTTCGCTTAAAATCATTTTT
>NZ_LR217709.1 GCF_900698905.1 Buchnera aphidicola (Cinara kochiana kochiana)
TGATAATAATAGATTTAACTAATTGATATATAAAAATAAATTATTAATATTTAAGTATATAGATAGGTGTAATGATTAGCTATATGTACTGGCTATGCACCGATTCAATGAATTTGAATATACTCCGGTATATGCGCGTAAATATTAGACAATAATTTCAAATAAAATGGATTGGATCTATGATCATTGATTAGAATAGAATTAAGATTCTATTACTTATATATTCTACATAACCAATGCAATGTATGTTGTAATAGTGTAGATCCTAATGGAGTTAATATAGATTCAGGATGAAATTGTACACCACAAACATAATCATGGATCTGTTTAACGCCCATCACAGTTTGTTTGTATCGCGCGTTCACCTGTAACGTAGATGGAATTGTAGAACACAATAGAGAATGATATCGAGCTACTAATAACGGATTGGGGAGCTCTGTAAACATATCTTTTTGATCATGTATAATATACGATGTTTTTCCGTGCATAATGTTAGAAGATACATCAACTACACCACCATACGCATGTACGATCGCTTGATGTCCCAAACAAATCCCCAATATAGGAATTTTTCCCTTTATTGCATGAATTAGTTTCAACATACAACCAGCAGTCTCTGGTGAACCAGGTCCAGGAGATAATACAACTATAGGTTGATGCATGCGTTCCAATACTAATATAAGCATGGATAAAGGAGTAGTATTACGGTATACGATAACTGTTTGATGATAGGATCGCAATATATCTACTATATTGTAAGTAAATGAATCAAGATTATCGAGTAAAAGAATATCAGACATAATATTTTCCTGTATCAATATGATGTGTTTTAAAAATTGCCTGTATAACAGCCTGCGCTTTATTTTTACTCTCCTCTATCTCTTCATGTATGATGGAGTCATATACAATACCTGCTCCTGATTGAATGGTAGCGACATGATTGCGGATAAAAGCAGATCGAATGACAATGCATGTATCAAATGATCCAGATCCCGTAAAATACCCCACTGATCCTCCGTAGGCTCCTCGACGTACAGATTCATATTGAGCAATCAATTGCATGGCACGCAATTTAGGGGCACCGGTTAAAGTCCCCATATTCATACAGGATTGATATGCATGGAAAACATCTAAATGATTTTTCAATATCCCTGTGACTTCTGATACTAAATGCATGACACAGGAGTATTTTTCTACCTTCATTAACTGAGAAACATAACGACTATTTGTTTTACAGACTCTAGCTAAATCATTGCGCGCAACATCTACTAACATGAGGTGTTCGGATAATTCTTTTTGATTAGTTCGTAACGATAATTCAATACGATTATCTAAATCTCGGTCAATACATCCTCGATCATCTAAACCGCGCGGACGAGTACCGGCAATAGGATGTAGTGTAATTATACGATTATGAGCGGAATATTTGAGATAACTTTCAGGTGAAGCGCCGAATAATGTAAATCCTGCATCTTGCATAAAAAACATATAAGGACTGGGATTATTTTTTTTTAAAATATTATAAGCAGCTAACGGATGTGTACATGCACAATAAAATTGTCGCGATGGAACAATTTGGAAAACTTCTCCCTGTCTAATGAAAGTATGCATACGGCGGATCGTAGTGGCGTATTCAGAATCGCTCATATTACTAGTCACATCTATCTTTTTAGTAGGGGCTGGGGGAATTGATAATCGATTTTTATGGATCTGCAATGTCTGATCTATTTGCTGCATACGTGTATATAATCGACTTCTTTCTAGTATATTGGTAGTAAATACATGGGTGTGCAATACAGCCGTTTGTTCGCTATGATCCATAACGATCATCGATTCCGCTAGATAAAAACATAGATCGGGACACACCATCTGTGGATGCGATGGTGGAATATTTTCAAATGAATGAATTAAATCATAAGATAATAATCCAGCAAAAAATAGTGATGATAATGATCCAGATGTATTCTGTGCAATTTGTACTATCCAGCGAAAGCAATCAAATATAGAAGCATGTAATAACCGTTCATGTTCTTCAACGGGTTGTGTATATAATGAAAAACGTATAATACGTTGATATTCGGTGGTTATTATTGTAACCGTTGAGGGAATGATAGAATCTAATTGAGTCAATAAATATATTCCATTTTTTGATAAAGCTGTAATTGTAGCGATATTTGCCTGCGCGGTAATACGCAAAGCACTATCTATAATCAGCGTACTACTCCTCGGTGCTTTATTATCTGTTTCTGACGATTCTAATAGTAGAGTATTGATTCTATTAGCACATAATTGATGAAATATTTCTGTTGGATTAATGTGATAACGTGTATAGCGAGTCCAAGTAGTAATCGCTGGTAATATAGACATATTGTATTGCTCCATATAATCATGATGATGCAATGATTTTTTAATCTATTGAATGAATTATTTTTGATGCAACTATGTACGCTGATTGTCATTATAATCTCAATAAAATCCATTAAATATTGAATATATAAAACTATATATATATATATATATATAGTATATTTTGCATCTATTATTATCAGTGTACGTACGATTGTCAATACAATCGTACGTACAC